>JAPNTN010000145.1:0-2501 GCA_027249445.1 Dehalococcoidia bacterium
GGCAGGCATACGACATAGCAATGGCCTCTAATCGAGTAGCCCATATGGGGGGTAGTGGAGGCAAAGGCGGGGACACTTCGCGATCTATTGGCTACCAATGGACGCCCGAGGGCATGGAGACGCTCTTTGTAAAATCTAAAGTGCTAGTCGATTCCCGATCTGCAGGAATAGAATTCCCAATTAGCGGAGGGTGGTTCGATATTCATGATCTAAACGGGTTACGAGGCCTAGCAATGCAGCTTCGCCAACTAGGATACACAGGAATGCATCTCATACACCCGTCCCACGTGCCTATAGTGAACGAAGTATTTACTCCTAGCAAAGAAGAAATTTCGTACTGGCAAGGGTTGTTGCAAGCTATGGACTCACAAAGAGGCCAAGGTAGCGCAGTAGTCACCTATGCTGGAGACATGGTCGACATAGCACATGAACAAACTGCAAGAACCATGTTGGAGCGAGTAAGGCAATGGGGAATTATCTAGAAATCACATGAGGATAATATAAATGGATTATTCAAATTACGAACACCTAGAAGTCAAGGTGCTTGATGGGGTCGCTTTAATTACTATGAATCGACCGGAATCACTAAATTCAGCCAATTTCCAACTGCATTATGAGCTGAGCAAGATATGGCTCGACATTGGCAATGATGACTCAGTGAAAGTAGCCGTAATAACAGGATCAGGAAATGCTTTTTCAGCAGGCGGTGATTTTGAGATGATCGAAGCTGCAATAGGCAATCCAGCAGTGATAGCTCAGAATACCAAGGAAGCGGGGGACATCGTATACAATCTAATGAACTTGGACAAACCAGTGATTTCCGCAATAAATGGGGTAGCAGTAGGGGCTGGATTAGCCGTTGCATTACTAGCAGACATTTCAATTGCTTCAGAAAAAGCTCGCATCACAGATGGACATACCCGCCTAGGAGTTGCAGCAGGAGACCATGCCGCTATGATTTGGCCACTATTATGCGGCATGGCCAAAGCCAAATACTACTTGTTAACCTGTGATTTTCTTGATGGATCAGAAGCAGAACGCATTGGTCTTGTCAGCAGGGCGGTACCTCATGAAACTCTAATGGACACCGCCATGGACATAGCGAGAAAATTGTCCCATAGTTCCCAGCCAGCGATACGATATACCAAACACTCTTTAAACCAATGGCTTAGACAATCAGGTCAGGGGCCATTTGATTATTCACTACTCGCCGAAGCAATTGGCTTCTTTGGCCCAGATATCCAAGAAGGACTAAGTGCAATAAAAGAAAAGCGGACCCCAAAGTTTCCGTCGGCTAATTAACAGGCAATATGACCAGATTTAAGAAAGAAGGAGGCATCAGATTGGCTAACAAGAAAGGAACCGGACTCTTAATGGTATGGGTAGATGTGCCCGAACAATATGAAGATGAATTCAACAAATGGTATAACGAAGAACATATCCCAGAGATTACTTCTATTCCAGGAGTACTGAACGCAGCACGATACGAAGCGGTGAAAAGCGGCCCAAAACATCTGGCTTGCTACGAATTAGAAAATTCTTCTGTTACTGATAGTGACGCATGGACCCAAAGAAGCCCTTCAGAGTGGGCGCAACGAATAGGCCCTAGAATCATTGGGACTAACATGATTAATAACGTATATGAGATGATACATCCACAGTCCTTAGATGATTCCATATCAAATTCTGACATGGCCCCTGCACTACAAATCGGACGCATGGACCCCGTTTCTGGCAAAGAAGACGAATGGAATGAATGGTACAGCACAGTATATGTTCCCAACTATGAAAAAGTACCAGGATGTATCAGAGGCAGGCGATGGAAATGTGTTAAAGGAGCTCCGTCTTACGCAGTTGTCTACGAATTTGAAAACGAACGAGTATCAGAACAATCTGAGTGGGAACAGCAACGAGACATAAACCCCAAAAACCCCGCAATGCGAGACGCTATGATCCACGCCCCAGGTTCACCCGGAATTTGGAAGAAAACCTTCCAGTTATAGTATTTGTGATGGCTGGTTTACGAGATCCGTGTGAAAATAGTAAACCAGCCATCACCACCAATAGTTGCACTAGACAAGACAATGTTAAATAATATTCTTACAGATGCTTTATAAACTAGCGTTCCCACTAATAGCTTTACTAATTCTGATCACACCAACGGTAATACATGGTCAGTTTACTGAATCAAGGCCTTATAAAACAGAGGCTGGGCCATACATACTGAATATCCAAGCAGACCCCTCCCATTTATCCTTAGGGACCGTGGATTACACAATCATAGTCAGCAATGTATTGGATCACTCTGCAGTTTCAGACGCTAGGGTCCTGATATGGGGAACCCATGCTACAAATGGGCACAGAGGGTGGGCCAACGCCTTGAACAATCCGCTCACGCCTGCTAAATACACCGCGAGAGTTCAATTAGAAGGGCCTGGTGTCTGGGAAATGAGCATAGATGTGATGAGTCCACTTGGCCGAGTGGCCATTCAGGTACCGTC
>JAPNTN010000146.1:0-7899 GCA_027249445.1 Dehalococcoidia bacterium
GTACGGCAATTTATAGCCGACAACGTCACTCCCGAAATAATCCATGAGATAGAAGAATCTGGGATCCGAAACAGGGGACCCGAGACTCGGGACTTATACAAAAAGATAGGGGACAAAGGCTGGATCGGTATTAGCTGGCCTAAAGAATATGGCGGCCAGGACGGAAGCCGTATTGACCAATACATTATTGAAGAGGAATTTGCTCGTATTGGTATAACCGTTGGCGGGGCTGGGAGTGGAGCTCCAGCGATCCTCGCAGCTGGAACAGAAGAGCAAAAGAAATACTTCCTACCGGGTCTTATAAAAGGCGAAATAGTTTTCGCACTTGGATTTACAGAACCTCAAGGCGGGGCTGATTTAGCCAGTTTACAATGCAGGGCTGTACGCGACGGAGACGACTTCGTAATAAACGGCCAGAAAATGTACACCACTGCTGCCCACTACGGCACACACGTATACTTAATGGCCAGAACAGACCCAGAAGCACCTAAACACAAGGGGATTTCAATATTCTTGGTGCCAATAGACCTACCAGGGATCACAGTTCGGCCTTTGTGGACTATACAAAACGAACCAACTGCACCACCCAGAACCACATATGGTGATAGAAGAACAAACGAAACATTTTTCGAGAATGTTAGAATACCTGCCTCATGCATGCTCGGCGAAGAAAACATGGGCTGGTATGTTGGCGCAATGGGACTGAATCTCGACCGCGTTGGAGCCAGCAGGTATCTTTTATCGGTCCAAAGAGACGAAGATATCGTCAATTGGGTCAAAGAGAACGATATGGATGGATACTCACCCGCTGAAGACCCTGATGTACGTGACAGGCTGGCTGAGTTATGGATAGAAGCACAAGTATGCCGGTTAATGACCATGAGAAGTATGTCCCTTGTTGAAAGAGGTGGCACATTTACCTACGAGGGATCCGCTGAAAAAGTCTGGTCCCCAGAACATGGCGTACGTACTACCGAAACAATCGCCCAGATACTAGGCCCCTACGGACAACTCTTAAACGGATCGGAAGCTGCTATAGAAGACGGCATTTTTGCCCATAACCTGCTCGGAGCTTTCCAGTCTGGAATCAATCACGGTAGTGTGCAGGTTATGCGAGACCAAGTTGCCAGGAGAGGACTTGGCATGCCTCGCGGTTAAGATATCAGCGTACCAAAATTAATAAACAAAAGGTCACAAATAAAATGGACGTATTACCAGGTGAAGAAGAACAGATGGTTAAGAATTTGGCTCGAGAATTTCTTGAAGCCGAATGCCCACCTAGTCTAGCCCGAGAAATGGAGAAAGACACTCTAGGATACCCACCTGAACTATGGAAGAAAATATCTGATCTAGGTTGGTTCGGGATGTCCTTGCCTGAAAGTTACGGAGGACAAGGTTTACCTCTAAGTTACTTAGGACTTATATCAGAAGAACTTGGTAGGGTAATTGCTCCTGTTCCATTCCATAGCACAATGGTAGCGGCATTAACCATAGCGGCAGACGGAACCGACCAACAAAAACAAAGTATCCTACCGCACATAAGTTCCGGCGACATGATACTTACGTGGGCTTTTCAAGAACTTAACCCCAAACTGAATCCAGAATCTATCCGAACTACCGCTACAGAAACAGACGGTGGTTACGTTATAAATGGAACTAAGATGTTTGTAGACAACTATGTCGCCGCAGACAAATTACTAGTCACATGTAGAACATCACCCGCGACTGAGAGATCCAGTGGATTATCGATGTTCATTATAGATACAAATTTATCTGGCATGATAGAAACACCACTTGTCACAATAGCAAAAGATAAACAGAGTAAAGTAACCTTTGAAGGGGTTAAAATATCTAAAGATGCCTTAGTGGGAGAATTAGATCAAGGCTGGAACATAGCCGTAGATATGTTGGACCGAGGAACAGCTTTACTTTGCGCCCAAATGGTCGGAGCTGCCCGCAAAGACATAGAAATTGGTATAGAGTACGCCAAGAACAGGGTGGCATTTGGTCGCCCAATCGGAGCATTTCAATCAGTCCAGCACATGTGTGCTGACATGACAATCTGGGTTGATGGAGCCCAAATGCTAACTTACGAGGCACTATGGAAGATGGACGAAGGTATCCCTGCTTCTGTAGATGTGTCCCAAGCCAAGGCTTTCTGCAATGATAAATGCCAAGCCGCCGTTAGGTCATCTCAAGTTTTGCATGGTGGTATGGGATTTATGATGGAATTCGACTTGCACCTCTGGTATAGGAGAGTATGTGCGTGGACAATGCGACTCGGAACCAGCTTTGAGCATCGAGCAAGAGTTTCCAAAGCGCTCATCGAAGAACCCGGCAGAGTACGCCTAGGTATGAACTTCCAAGCAGTTAAATAATTTCACGTATTAAATCACTATTGGAGAATATCAACACTATGCCTAAAGATCCTGTATGTGGTAAAGAAATAGATGAAGCTAGCGCCCGACAATCTACAGGTCAGACTAGTTTCGGCGCTTCAGAAGTAGACCCGAATATGGGAACTCGTAGTTTTCATGAAGGCGAATGGTATTATTTCTGCAGCCTCGACTGTAGAACACAATTTCTCGCCACTCCTAATACTTATATAAAATAGACTCACTAAATTTCAGGCGCACGATATTTCCCAGCAGGGCACAAGATATCCATACTTCTGTCGAATACCCTGCAAGAAAATTCGGTCGCACGCGGAGGGCTTATGCACGTCGGACTAGTAATGGAATGCGACTATCGCCAAGGAAGAACCCAGGAACAGGCCTTTTCGGAAGCTTTTGACATCGCAGAATGCGCTGAAGAACACGGTGTAGACGGAGTGTGGCTAGCTGAGAGACACTTCGCTACCCACCGAAGGCCCGGAGATCCGATGGGAGCAGGTATACCCTCAGTAGTATCCGTACCGCTAGTATGGGCAGGAGCAATAGCTGCCCGAACCAAGAAACTAAGAATTGGAACAGGTGTTAGCGTATTACCCCTCTGCCACCCCATACGACTAGCAGAGGAAGCAGCAACAGTTGATCAGATTAGTCAAGGTAGACTGGACTTTGGAGTAGGCCGAAGCAGTTTTCCAAGGTCATATAAAGGATATGGCATACCCTATGAAGAAAGCAGAGAACGATTCCAGGAGAACCTAGAAATTATCAATAAGGCATGGACTAGCGATCGACTAACGTATGAAGGTAAATATTATTCGTTTGAAGATTTGTGTGTCATGCCTCAGCCATACCAAAAACCACATCCTCCTATCAGAATAGCCGCCACTACTCCCGATACTTTCTCTATGATCGGCAAATTAGGATATCCCTTAGTGTCTAGCCTAAGGGGATTAGATGTACCAGACATGGAAGGTAATGTAATTAGTTATCGAGATACTCTTAAAGAAGAAGGTTTTGCACATTCTGGAAGCGTTTATCTGAGACTGCCTATTTACGTCGGTGAAACTGACAAAGAAGGTATTGGAGATCCTGAGGAAGGAACCATGAAGTCTTTCCGACGACTCGCCGAAAACTACGCTCAGTCGACCGGGGCAGGAGGAGCTAGCGAAGCCGCGGCACGACAACAGAGGTACGACAAGCTAGCTAACGTAACATATGAGGAACTACTAGAGGACAGGCTTGCATACGGAAGTCCTGATACCGTTGTTCAAAAACTTAGATCAATCATTGATAGGCTAGGTTTAGAAGGTGTGATCATGGAACCGAACGTTGGTGGAACCCTCTCAGAAAGCCAAGTATTGAATTCTATCCGGCTATACGCCACAGAAGTAGCTCCTAAACTAAGAAACTAGCAAGTGGCTTTGGCAATCTGCCCAACTGGTAGAATAGTGGTGGAGCTGGCGAGAATCGAACTCGCTACCTCTTCAATGCCATTGAAGCGCTCTCCCAAATGAGCTACAGCCCCGCAAAAAACGAGCGGCGCGTCTCGCGCACCGCTAAATAAATATAGCAAATACCCAACAAAGCCGCAATACCAAATACATTATTTTACCCTATACTTGTATTCGCAAACCCGCCAATAATATGATACCTACCTAGGGCTACCTTCAGAGGATCACTTTAGAATACGTTCTCTTTGTACCACGAATACGTCCTTGTTATACCGTCATTAATTGTTATACAAGGGCGATATCCCGACAAACGCATTATTTGGTTCAAATCAGGGCATCTACGAGACGGGGATCCCATTGTCTCTGAAAGTTCTTTTATTAAACATGTTTTTCCTACAATCTCAAGTATTGTAGATGCAAGCGATCTGATAGATATTTCTTCACTAGCATTTCCCAAATTCAGCACAGTTGGCAAACTTGGATCAGGCACATCAATCAAAGCCTCTATAAAGTTGATAGCATCTTCAATATAACAAAATGCTCTTGTGTGCATTGCAGAGTAAACGTTAAGGGACTCCCCCTCTTTATTGAGGTGCGCTTTTTGCAACAGCTGTGGTATTACATGACGCATTCCCATCCGAGGTCCATATATATTGTGTGGTCTTAAGATAAAACTGGGAAGTTGACTATAATGTAATGCCGCTTCACCCCACAGCTTGGATAACATATAAGATGTACGGGGACTGTCAAGTTTAGATAAAGCCAACGGAGTTTCCTCTGGAGTAGGTATCGCCATAGTGAAATTATCTAGAGTCCCCGCATAGACCTCACTCGTTGATGTATAAAACAATTTCTTCAATTTTATTTGCCGTTTAGCAAATTGAAATATATTCCACGCCATCATAGAATTTGCAAACAGCGTTTGAGCAGGATCAGCCAAAACATGTTCTACACCGAGAACCCCGGCGAAATGGAAGATAAAATCATAGTCAGTTGGCATGCGATCTAGATTATTTATTTCCAGAAGATCTATGCTACGGTACCTGATATTTAGATTGCTACTTAATAACAGTTTCGAGCCTTCACTATCCATTTCGCTGGCTTCCACAATATCAATGCAATCGACTTCATATCCACGCGCAAGTAACATACGAGTCGTATTAAGGCCAATGAATCCATACGCACCAGTGACTAAAGCCTTCAGACAACCCTTCCTTTACCAATTATGTAAATGTTACTTTTGATATTCACATGTTCTCTAATACCTATCGTATCTATCAGATTACAGGCGTCAAAAATCAGTACTGACTCACTTACATTTAGTATAGTATCTATAATATTCTTGTCATGATATTGAGGATGATTAACTGCAAATATAACAGCATCAAATTCTTCGAAGTTAAATGAAGTAATTTCCTTTTCAACAGATAAATCGAATAAAGAATTAGCTAATGGATCAGTTAAATCTAGCGACGCGCCCTTTGCAACCGCACCTTGGTAGAAGGGCAGCGCAGGAGAAAACCGAGTATCTCCTACATCTGACTTGTAACTTACTCCAGCTAAAAGAATCCTCTTGTTCTCTAATGTACCAAGGCTTTCTTCTAATCTCTTCAAACACCTGAGAGGCATTTGCTGATTTGTTTTGACAGCCAAGGTGCAAAATGGAAATGATAAATCAGCTATATCGTAGAATTCTTTGCCAGATTGAAGTGCAAACAAAGGATCCTTAGTAAGACAATACCCGCCTACCCCGAATCCCGGTCGTGCGATATTTCTATGTGTCTCACGGAGCTTAATCGCGTTGATAACTTCATTTAGATCTATTCCAACTGTTTCGGCAAAATCTGCCCATTCTTCTATGAAAGCGATGTTAACAGCACGAAAGCTGTTCTCCATTATCTTTGCGGTCTCCGCCGCCTCAAACGTCGAAAGCTTCAATAGAGGGAATTTTTCGACATTAACTATATCACTCAAGAATTCGTGGCACCGACGCTCAGATTCTTCATTTACTGCGGCATAACACCTATGATTATTAATGATAGAGTTCAAGTAATCTCTACCTGGCATAACCCTTTCAAAAGAATAACCTATCAGTGGCTCCGAATTTATACTGCGCTCGGTAAAATATTTTTCAAAGATAGGTAAAATCTTCTTCCTAATAGTTCCCGGTATTACAGTAGATTGTAAGATAACTAAACATGTTGGAGATATACGCTTAGCGATTTGTTCAGCCGCTTCAATAAATGGAGTCCAATTCACAGTTGGATTATCATCGGTCACTGAGCTCAAGTCGAAAGGGACATTCATCATTACAATATCGGCTTGTTCATACTCAGAAACATCATGGGTAGCCCGCAACGTTCTATCCTTCACCGATTGTGAGAGCGCCTCTTCAAGAGATTCATCCGTTGTAGCAAATGGAAACAACCCTTGATTGATTTTATTTACACGATCTTTCCCCTCATCCGTATCTAAATCAATGCCCACAACGCTATATTTACCATGCCCTTGACTTGCGATAGCGATAGCCATAGCCGATCCAACAAATCCTAAGCCCTGTACGCACACATTATATTTCATTTTTAAATTTCGCTAGTCCAGTGATTTATACTCACGTTGTTATTCGCACCCAAAGTAACAAAATGTTAAGTTTCATATCAAGGATGAAAGTGCCAATTACGCTTAACCTTGGCGCACAAATTTCACTACAGTCCTCCCGTTACTACCTTCATATGGTTCGACAACGTATAAATCCTTATTTGAATCTACCCATATACCATGACATGACCTATGTGTCATAGACCCCCACTGAGCCAGCATTTCACCGTCTAGGTTCATGATACTAATGAGTCCCCCATTATGTTCAGCGCAATACACCGTATTTTCGTCGTCTACAAACATGACGGCAGGACCGATTAGTTTAGACAATAAGGATGTGATATATTCACCATCTTGAGTGAAAGCCTGGATCCTATCATTTTCGCGGTCTGCAATAAGCAGTCTTCCATCTTTGTCTATCCAACAACCATGTGGTAGATTAAACTCCCCAGGGCCGGACCCAGGTCCTCCCCAAGACTTCATTAAACTTCCGGAGGAATCAAACTTATGCACTCTGGCATTAGCGTAGCCGTCAGCGATAAAAATTTCTCCATTACCATTTATTGCAATACCGGCAGGGAGATTAAACGGGTCTCCTCCATGGGTTACAAGCGTCCAACCATTTGAACTAAAGTCAGTGTTATCTGCTCCAGTATCAGAGCGATACCCTTTTTCCCCGATAGTCTGTAATAGCTGCCCATCTTTAGTAAATTTCATTATCTGACAGTTGTTTCTTTCTACAAGCCAAACGTTATCATCATTGTCCAAGATGATCGCATGTGGGAAAGCGAACAGATCTTTACCCCAAGAATTCAGGTAGTTACCATCTTTGTCAAAGATCACTATGGGATGATCAGGATCTCTGTTAAAACAATAAACATTGTCTTCTGAATCACCATATACAGCTGCAGCAGGCATAGCCCACCCTTCCGGTAGCTTTGCCCAATCAGTATGCATTTCGTAGGTGAATTTTCCGGAACCAACTATTGTTGAAGTCATTTGATACGCCTCCTAAATTAATTAACGCTAAACACTACATTCTAGAAGATAGCTATCGGATTTACGGGAGACCCTGTTGTGTTGTGTAGCCGTAATGGTCCAATAGAAACCATAAATTCCCAACGATTCCTTTCTTTACAGGCTGCCGATAAATCCTCTAGATTCGCATTATCTAAGATCCATAGCCCCATCGCAGTAATACCAACCTGGTGGATTGGTTGAGGTACATTGGGATATTGTGCGGGGCTCACATCATTGCCGGTATCCGATCCCATTACAGATATCCCACGTTCATGAAATAGAGGTAAGCAGGCAGCCTGGCAAGCTGTCGAACCAGCTGATCTTTCTACCGGACCTTCTTCGTTACGTCTATGGAGCTGTCCTGTCCTGATCAACAATATATCGCCCTCTTCAATGTTGAAGCCGCACCTTTCTTCAGCTGCTAATATATCCTCTGGCAT
>JAPNTN010000147.1:0-2823 GCA_027249445.1 Dehalococcoidia bacterium
GCATCGACCTCGTCCTGATTATTGCCAACCTCATCTGAGCTTGCAGATATTATCACTTTGCCCGGAAATTCTTGATCTGGGGCAGGAGTCACCTGCATCCGAACTATATTGCTCCCGTCCCTAGCAAATATTCCGGCCGTACGGGTAGCACGTAGGAGATCCGGCAAATCAAATATTGCTCTGGTTTCATATGTTTGAGGAATCAGTTGCTCGTAATTGGGAAATTGGCCTTGCAACAATTGGGAAACTACTTCTACAGTCTGGGTTCTAAACATTATCTGACCCTTAGAAGGTGTCATCATAATCTCTACTGGATCTGACTGATCCCCTATCAATCTAGCTATCTCATTCAATGTCCGAGCTGGTATTATAACTGTCACATCAGACTCTACTGGATTGGCCAACGAACCGTGCTGTACTGCTAATCTAAAACCGTCTGCAGCTGCTAATGAAAACTTGTCATTAGCGAGCTTTAACTCTACTCCAGTAAGCACAGGACGGGATTCTTCTGTAGCGGCTGCGAATGCCACTCGAGATATTGCGGTTTTCAGAACCCCAGGATCCATGCTGACAGACATTCCGTCATCAACTGTCGGCACTGGAGGGAATTCATTTGCGTCAGCGCCATTTATTTTTGCTTCAGCCCTCCCACAGGTAAGTTGAAGGGAGCCTCCATTCTCTGATAATTCAAGATCTATTCGGTCACCGCCCAACGAATTAACAAATTCTGTTAGTAGCCTTGCCGGAACAGTTATAGAGCCTTCCTCTTCAATCATTGCTCCTACCCACGTAGTAATGGCTATCTCTAAATTAGTGGCGGAAAGCTTGAGCATAGACTGGTCTGTGCTTATTAGCACATTCTGGGTAATGGGAAGAGCTGCTCGAGTGGTAACTGCTCGACTTACTATAGCCAAGCCTCGGCTGAGGTTTTCTTGAAGGCACGAAAGCTTCATATTCGTCTCTCACCTCACAACACTAGTTTTAAATAATTTACTTAAAATCTGTCTTCCTTCGTGGCCTGTAAAATCTGCTCAACACGAGAAAGTAGGAATATTATGTCACCCTATCCAAACAAAAACAACTGAGATCTGCATTGGATGAATTAATTCATAGGAGAACCATATACTACTGTTTGCTATAATTTCAGATATTAAAAATTATGTTTATCGAGGGCATAAATGACGGATCTTTTGTTTCACCATGATGGGTACCTGAAAGAATTTGAAGCTGTAGTACTCGAAGTTACTGATGACGGGATAATATTGGATCGTACTGCATTCTATGCAGGCGGGGGCGGTCAACCTAACGATATAGGAGTCATAAAATGGGGTGATACGGAATGCTCGGTGACCAAGGTTAGCAGGGCTGGCACAGACATATTTCACAAAATAGAAGGCCCCACCCCTAAAATTGGACAAGCAGTGACCGGCCTTATAAATTGGGACCGCAGGTATCTACTTATGAGGACACACACAGCGTTGCATATTCTTTGCGGAGTCATATGGAGAGATTACGGTGCAAAAGTCACAGGGGGAGATATGCAACCTGGTTCTGCGAGAATGGATTTTGAACTCGAATCTATAAGCAGCCAGTTTGCCCAGGATATTGAAACTTCCGTTAATGCAGAGATTTCGCAAAACCGTACTATTGTCGTTGGAAATTTAACTCGAGAAGAAGCTGATGTTCATCCTGATCTTATTAGAACGAAGATCAATTTATTACCCAAAAATATTACGGAGGTTAGAACCATAGACATTACGGGGCTAGACGTTCAGGCCGACGGGGGGACCCACGTTTCAAACACTAAGGAAGTCGGTAGAATTAAAGTAATAGGCCATGAAAGTAAAGGCCGCATTAATAAAAGACTACGTATCACCATTGAAGACGCATAATTCAATAGGGTTGAATAGAGAGATACTATGGCGACACGACGATGATAAACAACATAGTAGGCATAGACGTAGGGGGAACATTCACTGACATTGCGATATTATCTGATGGTATTATCAAAATTTACAAACTACCTTCTACTCCTTCAGACCCGTCAATAGCAGTCAACCAAGGTATAAGAGAAACGGATGTTGAAAAAGCTCAGTTTGTTCACGGTTCAACAGTGGCAACAAATGCTCTTCTAGAGTCTAAAGGCAGCAAAACAGCGTTAATTACAACCATGGGGTTTGAAGACGTATTAGAAATAGGTCGTCAAAACAGATCTGACTTATACAACCTGAGTATAGATCGTGCTCCCGCACTCGTTCCCTGGGAATTACGCTTCGGGATATCTGAAAGAGTAGACCATACCGGCCGGATACTAGAAGATATATCTAAAGAATCTCTCAATTCCTTGGTCGAATTGATCCAGAAAGCACAAGTTGATTCTATTGCAATATCATTCTTGTTCTCGTTTATTAACCCTCATAACGAACTCATCGTATTGGACGCGTTGCGTAAGATCCCAAATCCTCCATTTATTTCAGTATCCAGCCAGATATTGCCCGAATTTCGCGAGTATGAGCGGACCTCTACGGTGGTTGTAAATTCGTATGTGGGACCGGTCATGTCTAAATACCTAAAAAAACTGGAAACATCATTGGGATCAGACTTAAGAATCATGCAATCATCTGGAGGAAGCATCACGGCAAGCCTTGCTTCGGAAGAACCCGTACGTACGGTTCTCAGCGGGCCAGCCGGAGGTGTTGTAGGCGCCTTCTATGTGGCTGGTGAAGCAGGAATCAAAAATATAATTACATTAGACATGGGTGGAACTTCGACAGATGTATCCTTATGCCCAGGGTATATTCAGCAAACATCATCCTCCAATAT
>JAPNTN010000148.1:0-15661 GCA_027249445.1 Dehalococcoidia bacterium
TCAGTTTATTTACTAGTGCTAGTTCTGGGTGTTTGTACTGCTAGCTTAGTGGGTCTGTTCATTAGCAGAGATTTTTCCATCGCATATGTTGCGGGACATAGCAACCTTGCTATGGACCATATTTATACCTGGGTTGCATTTTACGCTGGTAATGAAGGGTCGTTGTTATATATTGCCTTTGTGTTATCTGTGATGGCGGCTTTAGCAGTTAGATTCGCTCCATCTAGTGTACGACCTACATTGCCATTTTCAACAGCAATCATGATGGTAGTGTTAGTGTTTTTCTTGGTAGTGATGGCTCTGATGGCTAATCCATTTGCAAAATTACCTATAACCCCTCCAGACGGAGAAGGAATTAATCCTCTATTGACTCATTTTGGGATGTTTTTCCATCCACCTGCTTTGATGGCTGGGCTAATAGGGATAACGATACCTACAGCTTTTGCTCTTGGTGGAATATTAGGAAAGCAAACACGTGACGAATGGGTGGAGATAGGTAGGATTTGGGGATTAGTAATTTGGCTGTTATTGGCTAGTGGACTTCTATTAGGTTCTTGGTGGGCGTATACGATATTGGGCTGGGGCGGATTTTGGTTTTGGGACCCAGTAGAAAACGCTGCTTTTATGCCTTGGTTGGTATTAACCGCATTTATTCATTCTATAATGGTTCAGAGACGGCGAGGTATGTTCCGAATGTGGAACATAGTAATCATTAACATAGCTTTTTCGCTTGCTTTATACGGAATGTTTATGAATAGAGGCGGTCCTGTGCCTTCTGTTCACTCCTTTGGTGCATCTTCGTTAGGATGGGTGTTCCTGCTGTTTTTGGCCTTTGGGACTGTGGTCCCCTTCGCAATATTCTTCTGGCGGTTTAATCTATTGAGAAGTGCCCGGGCGCTTGAATCTATGCTTTCCCGTGAGTCGGCGTTCTTGATGAATAACCTTCTGTTACTGGGGATAGCGTTCGTTACGTTGTGGGGTACGGTATACCCGTTGATTTCGAAATTAATAACCGCGCAGGAAATAACCATTGCACGGCCATTTTATGATCAAGTTAATGGTCCGATCATGTTAGCGCTAATCATGCTGATGGGAATTGGACCTCTGATACCATGGAGACAAGCTAGTGTTGTGACGTTGTGCAAATCGCTAATGTGGCCAATTATAGTTGGGTTTATAGTTGTCGTAATAATTAGTCTGATAGGTTTTACGAAACTGTATCCTTTAATCGGTTATGGTATAGCTGGCATGGTGACGACTGGGATTACAATAGAGTGGGTTAATGGGTGTAGGTCTAGGAGATTAGCCTTTCGCGAAAGCTATCCTCTAACGTTCGTGAAATTGTTGATGGCTAATCGTCCCAGGTATGGTGGGTACATTGTTCATTTAGCTGTTGTAATGGTCCTATTGGGAGTTCTGGGAGCCTCGTTTTTTAATATTCAAAAAGATGTCGTATTGGCCCAAGGCGAGTCGGTCGATGTGTCGAATTATGCTGTTAAATACGTAGGAACTAACGTTGTATCACGTTCAGATAGGGTTTCATATCTAACAGATGTTGAGGTATCACGTGACGGGCAATTTTTTAAGAATATGACGTCCCGTCGGGATTTTTATCCATCATTTAATATGGCTTCTACTCGGGCGGCTATACACAGTACTCCTATTGAAGACTTTTACATAGTACCTAGTGAGAATATGGCAGATGGATCGGTCGGCATACGCATTTTGGTAAACCCTATGATGTGGTGGATGTGGGTAGCCGGCCCTGTTTTCGTTTTAGGAACAGTAATAGCTTTGTGGCCTGATCGTAGAGGATCTATCACTAAGCCTTTATAAAATATGAGGAGCAAACTTTTCTAGTACACTGCTACCGGGTTAGGCGTGATATTTATGTCAGTTTTTTTATCTGTATTACTAGGAGTATTTTGTGTAGGAGTCGTGGTATATCCATTCTTCAAAAACAGATATTTTCCAAATATGAGTGATGCTCCAATGGAGTTCGCTGATTCTACTTCAGAGTTAGATAATATACTTCGGTCAATTCGCACGCTGCAGTTGGAATACGGTATGGGAAACATATCTGAGGAAGCTTTCAATAGAGAACTGGATCAATATCGAGATGACGCGGCTACTTGTATACAGCAGATGGAAATTGGACGATCTAATGAATTAGAAACTGGTGTGGAGCATGAAATAGCTATTGCCCGACTCCGGTTGCAAAATTCTGATGATAAGCCTGTGGGTGAAACGGAGACTTTTTAGAGGAACAATGCATTGTAATAGTGGTATAAAACGTACATTGCCGTTCTTTGCCGTTGGTTTGTTGTGTCTCGTGCTTATTGGGATTTTCACCGTGGCACGCGTATATGCACAGAGTCCGACTGTTATTACCGGGATAGTTGTTAATGGTACGAATGATTATGTTGTTGATGCTGGTCTTCCTCTAGTCCTGTATTCCTTCAATAACATGGGCCAAGACGTTACCACGTATGAGTCTCTAACTGATGAGGTAGGTAGATTCGTATTTGATGATGTGTCCCTTGAAAATGGTGTGGGGTATGCGCTAGGTGTCGATTATGGCGGGATGAGTTATAGCGTGTTGTTGGCTGAAGAAGATTTATTCGAACCTATTTCAATTACTATATATGAACCGACTCAGGATTTATCTGTTATTTCTGTAAGCACCCATACCTTGATTATCGCAGATATAAATGAAAAAGATCAGATGATCGAGGCCGTTGAATTTGTTAGCTTATCCAACACCAGTGATTTTAGTCTGATTCCAGACCTCAATACGGTGAGTCAAGGCCTCTTCAGTTTTATGAGATTTTCTTTGCCTGAAGGGGCAGCGGATTTGGACTTGCAATCGGATTTGGTAGGCGGGCAAATTATACCTATGGGTACTGGGTTTGCTTTGACGTCCCCAATCGCACCGGGATCACATTCAGTCACGTATACTTATAGATTTCCTTACAGAGGGGATACTGCTACATTTAAGCAAAACCTGATGCAAGGTGCGGAGTTGTACCAGGTTTTGATTCCGAAGCATGAAAACTCACCCAAAGTAATAGGACTAATGGAAGAGTCGCAAATTAATATTGAGGGTATTGATTATACTGTTTGGGAAGCACGCTCTCGCAGTCCAAAACAAGGTTTGTCCGTAGAGGTAGTTGATTTACCAGAAATGGGGATAGTATCCAGTCTCTGGAATAGATTGTTACAACCTAAATTTTGGTACTGGGCCATGCCCATTTGCGTCGGTATCGTATTGCTATTTGTTTTATTTTACTCAATCTATATTGGAATTAGAAGTAAAATAATTGGAAAGAGCATCGGCTCTGGAGATACTAGGGATCAAATCATAGAAAAAATAGCCCTACTTGACGAAAATGCTATGACAGGTCAATCGAGCAAGCGTGAGTATGACCGTGAACGGCTTATATTGAAGAACCGACTTCTACAAATGATGGATAGTAGGGAGGTCAGGTGACGGTTCGGATATGGTTAATGATCGGTGTAGCCGTGCCGATAATTGGTATATTGGGCTTATTAGTTTGGGCTTCCTTGCCAGGATATAGTCAGCCAACTGGCTTAAATCGAGACTTTAAAGCTGTTGCGGTCGAACCACGTGCCGCTAGTGCTTTCAATCTAACTACTATGGACGGTCGAAATATAAGCTTAGCTGATTTCAAAGGAAAAATTGTATTGATTGATTTTTGGGCTTCTTGGTGTGAACCGTGCAGGTATGAAGCTCAGTTATTGAATGATGGTTATAACGCATATTCTAATAATAATGTGGAATTTATAGGAATAAACATTTGGGATAATGAGTCGTCCGCGGAAAGCTTTGTGGAGGAATTTTCTGTGCCCTACGCAAATGGAATTGATGTTAGTGGCAATATAGCGATTAATTATGGGGTTGCCGGTGTGCCTGAGAAATATTTTATTGATCAATATGGCTACATTCAGAAAAAGTTTCGAGGCCCTATTAGCGAAGAGATATTAAGTTCCACTATTGATGAAATGCTATCTGACGGCTCGTACTGATAGAGCAGAGGATATGTGACATGTCTAGCCAGGCTGGAGTAATAGTAGCAATGGACTGGGGAGGTAGCTGGGCGAGGACGTCGGTAGTCAATCACGCCGGAGAACTTATGTGGACTATGCGAGTCCCTACTCCCCAAGGAACCGGGTCTGAGAATATGCTAAGGGTAGGAGAAGAGGCACTATTAGAGGCGATCAGCTGGTGCCAATCAACACCCATTCTAGGCATAGGAATAGCAGTTGCAGGGCCTATAGATGTGGAATCAGGTATATTTTACACCCCTCCAAATTTACTAGAGCTCAATGGTATTTCTCTTATTGAAGCCTGGCAGGATAGATTGATTTACCCGATACATATTGGGAATGATGCTACCTTGGCCGCCCTCGCTGAATATCACCTTGGAGCCGGATTGTGCCAGAGAAAGGTTGGGAGAGACGTTAAAACACTGCTCTATCTTACTATAAGTACAGGTGTAGGAGGCGGAGTGATCGACCGGGGTAATATTTTATTAGGTGCGCACGGTATGGCCGCAGAAATAGGTCATATTAAGATTGATACCAGTTCTTCGGCCGATCTGTGTAATTGCGGAGGTAGAGGATGCCTCGAGGCTCTTGTCTCAGGTACAGCGATTGCCAGAAAAACCGTTAATGCTTTATCGAATCGCTCTGAGACAACGATACTAAACAATATCGATATTACAAGACTTAGCTCTCAGGATGTTTTTACGGCCTATAGTGCGGGTGATAGTCTAAGTGAAAGGATAATCAACGAAGTTATTTCTGACTTAGCTCGCGGAATATCAGATTTGATTCATAGTTTCAATCCTGATCTAGTGGTTCTTGGCGGAGGAGTGACGGTAGGGTTATCAACTACAAATCTACTCGGAAACCTTAAGTCTCAAATATCGGATTCACTAATGAGTGAAAGACACAAGGACTTTGAAATCATGTATGCACAACTAGGAGATTCATCAGGTATGATTGGAGCGTCTTTGATGGTGCAATCATACCTCCAAGATATGTGATTGGTATGTTTAGGATTTACACTATATATCTTCCGCCAACTACGTTGAGCCTATCACCTGTGATATAGGCAGACTCGTCGCTTGCAAAGAATAAACAAGCGTTTGCGATATCATCAACCGTTCCTTGTCTTCCCATCGGGATTCCTTTTAGATGTTCAGAAGACC
Organism: Dehalococcoidia bacterium; assembly: GCA_027249445.1. Lineage (GTDB taxonomy): Bacteria > Chloroflexota > Dehalococcoidia > Lucifugimonadales > UBA3495 > UBA3495. The sequence goes on from JAPNTN010000148.1 coordinate 5,235, forward strand.
CTCGGTCTAGTTGTTCAAACTCTGGATACCATTCAGGATTTAGTCGTTGAGTGTCGGTCGATCCTGGATTCACCATATTAGCTCTAATATTGTACGGAGCCATTTCTGCAGCTACGGCTCTCAAAAGACCTAACAGTCCATGTTTCGCAGTAGTTACTGATGCGGTTTCTGGACGACCTGTAATGGCAGCTTGTCCTCCTAGAGCAATAATGCTGCCGGACTTTCTTTTTTGCATATCTGGGAGAACTGCTTTAATTAAATAAAAAGCAGGAAATAGGTTGGTACGCATAACCGTCTGCCATTCTTCATTCGATACATCCAAGATTGGCTTGTGAGGACGGATTGCGACGTTGCTAACTAATACATCAATCTTGCCGAGAGAATTAATTCCTTCTTGAACCATTTCGGAGCATTTATCGGGATCTGATACGTCCCCTAATATGATATGTGTTTTGACTCCTAACTCGGCGCATGCGGAAGCCACTTCATTCAACTCGTTCTTGCTAGATCGTGTGTTTAATATTAAGTCAGAACCTTCTCTAGCAAATGTTAATGCTATTTGCCTGCCAATATTTCGGCTGGCGCCTGTAATCATGGTAGTTTTACCTTCTAAACGCATATAACCTCGTCATCTATATACACAGTTTTATGATTGGGACTAATTGTATCACTGATATTTTGTCTATCTTGACCGTAATGCGGTATGATGCAAAAATTGGCCAACTAGTTGTATAAAGGGGGCTATATGAAATGGTGTAGGTTTGATTCCGGTGGTCACGGAGTTTATGGAATCATAGAGGGCGATACAGTTGTAGAAGTTTCAGGGAGTCCGTTTGATACTTACATAAAGACGGATAACAGCTACTCGCTGGATTCCGTGAAATTGTTAGTGCCGGTCATTCCTCCGACGTTTTATGCGGCGGGGATTAATTTTAGGGAACATGTTACAGAGATTGCGCACCTGCGCGGAGAAGAACCACACTTTCCTCCGGCAGCCGACGTTGGATATAGAGCTAATAATGCTTTAACAGCTGATGGAGAACCAATTATAGTGCCATCTGATGCTACCGAAGTCCTTCAATATGAAGGAGAATTAGTTGCCGTGATAGGCAAGCAATGTAAGCATGTAACAGAAGAAGAAGCATTAGATTATGTGTTTGGGTATACAATCGGAAACGATGTAAGTGAACGAACGTGGCAGCACGGAGACAGGACATTGTGGAGAGGTAAGAATACTGACACCTTTAAACCAATGGGCCCTTGGATAGTAACAGACGGCATTGATCCGGAAAATTGCAACGTGAGTATTAGCCTTAATGGTAAGGTTTTATATCAATACAATATGTCTGGGGCCATTTTCAGTGTTCGCCAATTCATAAGCCGTATGAGTCAGTACCTGACATTGTATCCAGGGGATGTATTATGGATGGGTACAGACGGAGCTCAGGAAAACATGAAAGATGGCGATGTGTGCGACATCACTATAGATGGTATAGGGGTTCTCAGTAATCCAGTTCAATGGCAAAAGTAATATAAAGCCGGACCTGTCTTATAAGACAGGTCCGGCTTTATATTAATCTTCAGGGATTTCAAATCCAGTCTCGGCAGCCCATGCTTGGAGGCCTCTCCTAAATGCAAGTGCACCCATAGGTGCTATTACTGCTTGAAGGGATTCTAGTATTTCCTGTGGCGTGGCTCCTTCTTGTAAAGCGACCCGTACATGAGCTTGGATCTGTTCTACATCAGCTCGAAGAGCTGCTTCCACTACTATCTGCAATAATTCTTTTGTTTTTCTGTCTAGCGTGCGTTGCCCGGTGTAGGTTGCCGCAATAAAAGCGTTATATTTTTGTGCCCATTCTATATCAGCTATCGCCATTATCTTGTGCATTTCCAGGGTGTATCCACGATTTTGAGCAGTCTCGTCTAAAAAATCTTTCCCTTGTTGAGTGGACATTATTAACTCCTCTTTCTTTGTAGAGTGGTATTTCGGAGATTGTATCTCTTACTTGGGCTAATTTCACCTTGTACGGTCCATTTCTTTGGTACACTAGGCGTAATTAACTATATGAATAGGTGCATATGATGGCTTCAGAGCCCCAAGGGCAGTATTTCAGCCGACAAGACGAGTCAAATGACGAATTTTTCTATTCCCAGCCAAGAAAAGTAGTACATATTGACGATAATGCTATCCAAACAGTGAGTGCAGTGTTCCGTGATTTTATCCCAGCGGATTCTGTTGTTTTGGATTTTATGAGCAGCTGGAGATCACATTGGCCTCACGGTCATTTAAAGCGGAGATTGGTCGGCTTAGGTATGAACGTCGAAGAAATGCTAGACAATCCAGATTTAGACGAACATGTGATTCATAACGTAAATGAGGATCCTCTTTTACCATTCGACGATGAATATTTTGACGCAGTGGTTATAACTGTTTCAGTGCAATATTTGACTCAGCCTGTTTCTGTATGCAAAGAGATAAATCGTATTCTGAAAACTGGGGGAGTCTTTATAGTAAGTTTTTCTAACCGGATGTTTCCCACTAAGGCTGTAAGTATATGGAGAAGTCTGGACGATAACGGACATCTAGATCTGGTGTCCAGTTACATGGACTATGCTGGGGGTTTTGGAGATATAAAAGGTGGTTTAGCCAACGCTAAAGATAGCCCTCCTAATGATCCCCTGTATGTGGTAATGGGTACTAAAGTCGACATAAATGATTAAGTAGGACGCTACTAATGGGGAGAGGGTGCGGTTTCCTTACTTAGAGGAGGAGTAGCAGATAGAACCACTACGGAGCTTACTAGTACACAGATGGCGAATAAGAGAAATGGTAATTGATATGAGCCAGTAAAATCGTACATTGATCCAGCTGCTATTGGCCCGATTACCTGTCCAGATAGTTGGGAGCCAATAGTAATTCCTCTAATACTACCTAGATGCAACCGTCCGTAGTACTCGGCGTATGTTAATCTTAGCAGCAAATGTAGTCCACCTATTGCGCTTCCTAGAACGGCCGCAGATATTATTCCCCATCCTAATGTGGTGCTCATACCAGTCCCAGCTGATCCTAGGGCCGCGGCAAGTCCTACGATGCATAACAATACTCTCAAGGGGACCCATCTAGCCATTGTGGCGCTGAATATTTGTCCTGCAGTCTGGGAAATAGCGAATGTACTAGCCGTAAGTACTGCTACAGAGCCAGGTAGACCTTGATGAATAAAATGTGGTACCTGATGAAGGCTGACCCCAGATTGGATAACGAAAACAGCGAAGGAAAACAAAGACAATATCCAAAAAGCCCTGGTGTGAAGTGCCTGTGATACTGTGAAACTCTGTTCCTGCTCATCTATGGGTATAGATGAGGAAAGTCTTGACGTTAGTTCTCCACGCTCTCTGGATTCTGGAGAAAATCCCATATCCTCGGGTCTTCTGGCCATTAATAAAAATGATGGCAACACACCAATTGCCAGAGTATATATTCCTAACGTGCCCCATGCGATGCGCCAGTTCCAACCAATTATTATCATTTGCATCAGAATGGGTAAGCCAGCCAGACCAATTGAGTGAAATACGCCTAGCGCAGCCAGTGCGAATGGACGTCTATGGGTAAACCAGTTGCTTACTGCAGTAGATGCACCTAATTCTAGAGGTCCTGAGAATACAGCTCTTCCAGGAACATATAATGCGTAGAATAGCCAAGGTTGTGTAATAAAAGATATTCCAAGAGAACATATGCCAATGATGGTGGAAGCAAATGCTAGTACTATTCCAGAACCATATTTATCTATTAGCTTACCGGCAAATGGGGATATCAGTATGGCACATACACCTCCCATGCTAATAGCTCCAGAGAATAGTCCCCGCGACCATCCAAAACTTTCGGTCATTGGTACAACGAAAACAGATAACGTCGCCACAGCCATTACTGGTCTGGACGAAAAGGCAATTGTTACGGCAGAAGCGAAGATTACCCATCCATAATAAAACGGCAATCTGTCACTTAATTTAATTCTCCAGGAATTCATAGATCATCTTTGGGTGTATATTCGTGGAGTACCATACCATTGTTATCGGGAATGATGTAACCCTACGTGAACTTATTGCTCAAAGGGTTTAATATGTATTTTATAAGCGTTGGTGTGGAGTTAGAGTGTCAAAAATATTTCGTATAGCACTGGCTCAGATCAATCCGATAGTCGGTGACATAACAACTAATACATCCATGATATTGGACTATGTGCAAAGAGCCCAAAAGTTAAATGTAGACCTAGTGGCTTTCCCTGAATTGGCGATCACAGGGTACCCCCCAGAAGATCTGCTTTTTAAGAAATCATTCATACAGGCTAATGTGGCAGCGATGAACTCGATTGTAGAAGCCTCAGAAGATGTAGCCGTTGTCGTAGGGTATGTGGAGCAAGATGGGATAGATTTGTTCAACTCCGCAGCCTTAGGTTATCGAGGGAGATATATAGATTCCTATAGAAAAATATTCTTACCGAATTATGGTGTGTTTGACGAAGAGAGATATTTTAAGAAAGGCGATGTATGCCCAGTATATGAAATCAATGGTACTCAAGTAGGTATCAACATATGTGAAGATATATGGTATCCGATGGGCCCTACGGTATTACAGTGTGGTGCAGGAGCAGAGGTAATAGTTAATATTAACGCTTCGCCGTTCCATGCCGGGAAACGTATTGAACGTGAAGCAATGTTATCTGACCGGTCTTCTACTCACCAAGTCTTCCTTGGTTATGCTAACACCGTAGGGGGCCAAGACGAGCTGGTTTTTGATGGGTCGAGTGTCGTTGTAGATAGTGATGGTCACATTATTACTCGAGGTATATCTTTCGATGAAGACCTGATAGTTGCCGATTTAGACATGGGTGTCTATTCTGGTCGCAACCCTGAGAACCAAAGTAGAAATCCGATAACCTCGTCGGATTTTGGTGAAGCAAGAAATGTTTTTGTTTCCTCGTTTGCGCCGAATTCTAAAGCGGAACTCTCAATCTTAAGAGATGTTTCGGAATTGAGTGAAATGGAGGAAGTTTATCATGCTCTTGTAATGGGAACAGGTGACTATGTACGAAAATCGGGTTTCACCAAAGCTGTGATTGGATTATCAGGAGGCATTGATTCGGCTCTTACGTGTGTTATTGCGGTAGATGCTTTAGGGTGCGATAACGTTGTTGGAGTAGGAATGCCATCTCGTTACTCATCTGACGGAAGCATTATTGATGCTAAAGAGTTGGCTGACAACCTTGGTATAGATTTTTGGGAGATACCAATTGAACCCGCACATGTTTCCTTTACCAATATGCTGGAGCCTATGTTTAAGGATACGAATCCTAACGTTGCAGAAGAGAACGTCCAGGCTAGAATTCGTGGTAATGTGATGATGACGATAGCAAATAAGTTTGGATGGATAGTTCTCACAACAGGGAACAAAAGCGAAATGGCCATGGGGTACGCCACCTTGTATGGTGATATGGCAGGTGGTTTTGCTGTTCTAAAAGATGTACCGAAGACACTTGTTTATGATTTGTCTCGTCAGAGAAATCAACAAGCAGATGATGGTTTATTGATACCTTTATCAACTATTGAAAAACCCCCTAGTGCCGAGTTGAGGCCAGATCAGACTGATCAAGATACATTACCTCCGTACGACGAACTTGATCCGATAGTTAAGGCTTACGTGGAAGAAGATTTTAGTTATCTAGAACTTGTGGACGCGGGTTATCCCGAGTCTGTAGTGCAAAAAGTCATTGCTGCAGTAGATAGAAATGAGTACAAGCGCAGGCAATCGCCCCCTGGCGTAAAGATAACCCCCCGGGCTTTTGGTAAAGATAGACGACTACCTATCATTAATAAATACAGTCAATTTTAAGGCCATGTTAGGCTGATACCTCAACTATCATTTCGACCTCCACACAGCTTCCTCGAGGTAAACCTGCCATTCCGACGGCCGAACGAGCATGCCTGCCCGCATTTCCATATAGTTCTACTAGTAGATCAGAGGCTCCATTAGCTACAATAAAATGTCGTTCAAACTCAGGAGCCGCATTTATCATAACGAGAAGTTTCATTACCTCTGTTATGTAGTCCAGATCTCCAATGGACTCTTTTATACTTGCTAGGCAGTTAATTGCTGCTAATCTAGCAGCGTCGTAAGCTTGTTCAACGCTAACCTCCGCTCCTACTTTACCAGGAAATATTAGGTCCCCGCTGGGTAAGAGGGGCAGATGACCAGCAACATATATTGTGTTCCCTGTTCTTTTTGTCGGAAGAAAGTTTGCCAGTGGTGAAGAGGGAGATACTAGTTCGACTCCCATAACTTGAATTTTTCTTTCTATTCGCATCAGTGACACCTATGGATAATAAAAGTGCCCGTTGGGTTAATTATTTAGGCACTTTTATTATGGATATTCAGGCGATTTTATTCGCCCAAATTGATCACAATATTATCTGGAGCCCGCGCCAGTATGACACTGTGTTCTTCATCATAAGGGTTTCCTTCGATATGAGGGGTATAAGGTGGAACAAATAGAAAGTCGCCAGGACCAGCTTCTATATATTCTTTAAAATCTTCCCCGTAATATACTCGTACTTTTCCTGTTAGAACATAGGCAGCTGTCTCCGCTTCACCATGGTGATGTGGTTGTCCCATCTCGTTTGGAGCTCCTGTGACCATTCCAAACCAGACCTTAGTTGTTCCAGTATCTTTAGTAATTGCTGGTTGTCTAACCATGCCTCTACTCTGGATCGTGTTACTTGGATCTTGGGGGCCATGTACTACATACGGGACCTGTGACTTAGTAGTAGTCATATAATTGCTCCTTCGAAATATTTGGATGATGTTATGTGCCATTGTGGATGCTGTCAAGTTATTGATCGTTTGTGGTCATTAAGTGTTTGGTAATATTAACGTTTTTTGCACTGGCTATTGTGTTTAAGTCTCGCGATCCAAGAACTCTTCTTCGCAACCGCAGATTTTCATTGTGCAATCGCAAGGATTTTTCTAGATTACCTATAGCTCGGTAACAATTCGCGAGACTTCCTTGCGTTCTTAAACTATCTGGGTGGTATGGTCCAAGCGATCGCGATCGGTCGAGCAAGATACTTGTGAAATTTGGTATAGCTTCTTCGTATCTGCCAGCGGCATAAAGGCAGTTTGCGAGGCTGCTTCGTCGCCTTAAAGTTATCATATGGGTTGGGCCAAGAGATTTTTCCGATGTGGAAATGTTCCTTTTGAACAACATTATGGCTTTATCAAAATTTTGTATTGCTCTATAACGATGTGCGAGTTTGTGTCTTATTTCAACTGTGTCTACGTGATCAATCCCGTTGTCTTCTTCGCTAGATACTAGAAGCGCTTCTAATTCATGTATGTTTCTTTGTGTGGGCATTCTAGTAATTAAATTCCGCGATGATTTTTCCCATATCCTGGGTATCGTACCCACCTAGAGCGTCAACAGACTCCCGGAAGTCTGGACTGTTAATGAGGCTTATCATAGGTTGTAACAGAGTACTCTGGTAGTATTCATCAGGTATTATTAGATCGTAATGCTCGTCCATTACTGGGATGAAATCTAGGTCTAACGCTTTTGCTGCACTCATTATTCCGAGGCCGGCATCTGCATTTCCACCCTGAACAGTAGCTGCAACCGATAAATGACTGAATTCCTCTCTATGGTATCCGTTTATATTCTCATTAGGTATGTTGAGTTCCTTTAACTGGCTATCAAGTAAGACACGAGTCCCGGACCCTCGTTGACGATTGACGAAATTAACATCCGGCCGAACTAGGTCTGTTAGGGTGGTTACATTCTTGGGATTCCCTTTTGGGATAATCAGGCCTTGTATTCTTCCTACTAATCGAACTAATTTCATCGGAACATGATCTAGATAGCGTTCTATGTACGATATGTTGTAAATACCAGTATCTGGATCTAACAAATGACTTCCTGCCATATGGGCCTCTGAGTTTTGTATTGCTCTGATGCCAGCGAGGCTCCCGACGTGTGATGAGGCGAATGTAATGTGGGGTGCTATTCGTTTTAACCGGCTGGATATTAGGTCTAATGCCATGTCGTGGCTACCTATGCATACAATAGTATCTTCAATGGATTGCTGGGTCTTGTTTAAATTCACCATAATCTGCGACCCGTAATCTAATCCTTCTGAAAACCTGGGAATTTTCACAAAGCCATCAGACCTAACTAGGGACATTATTACTCCTGCACCCCGTTGCAATGGTGTTGCCACGGTTTTATTTCCAACCTTCCCCAGTTTAACCCGTAAGAACTCGTCCTCTCCCATTTGTGAATTGACCTTTCTGGTAATAATAGCCGGTATTTGGTTTTCTATGAGCTGATGTCCATTTCCGGCAGAAGTAGTTATTAGGGGTTTTATAAATATTTCAGCTGTTAATGCTGTTGATACGGGATATCCTGGCAGTCCGACGATAGGTTTATTTCCAGCTATACCCAGAACCACTGGATGGCCAGGCCTTATCGCAACTCCATGAACTAGAACTCTTCCTAGTTCTGCGATGACTCGTGCTGTATGGTCATCTCTGCCTGCGGAAGATCCGGCATTTATTATTATTATGTCAAAACGGTCTAGGGCAGACTTTACGCAGTTAATTATCTTAGTGTAATCATCGTCAATGGGGCCTAGGGTAGATGGTTCTCCTCCCCATTGCGCAATCAATCCTTTTAGTAATACAGAATTAGAATCGATAATGTCTCCGGATTTTACATTAGTTCCCAAGGGGACTAGTTCGTCACCTGTAGTTATAATTGCTACTTTAGGTTTACCTATTACTGAAATTTGACTAAGCCCTGCGGCTGCGCAAGCAGCCATATCTGGAGGAGTAATGGTATGCCTCTCTGGCAGAATTAGTTCTGTAGCTACTATATCTTCCCCAAGTGGCCTAACGTGTTGGAGTGGAGCTACCGGGTCTGTAATTAAAATTGATGTCTCATTCTCCTCAATTACGTTTTCTATCATCACCACAGCATTAAAGTTATCTGGCATTGGGTCACCTGTATCCACCCAGACTGCGTTGGAACCAATTATGAGCTTTAAAGGGTTTGTCTCGCTCGCTCCTATGGTGTCTTCGGATCTAACTGCCACTCCATCCATAGCTGAAGAATCGTAGGCAGGTGATGATGTGGATGCCCACACAGGGTCAGCGGTAACCCTTCCGAGAGATTCGGTTAGCGTAAGACTCTCTGATAAAGGGGATTTGATCACGTCCAGAATGTAGCACTCTCCAAAGAATATATCTTCTGCTTCAGGCAGGGCTATATCTGATAAATAGTAATTTCTATTGTTGAGTTTAGAGTTTCTGTTATTCATTGTTAGAACAATTTAACTTTTACTGTTTCACCTTGGTATAGACCTGATTTGTCTAAAGGAACTTGGATAAGTCCGTCAGCGTAAGACAAAGTATGAATAAGGTTGGATTTTCCAAATACCGGGTGTGCGAATGTTTCTTCTCCTTGGGATTCCAGTCTTACTGGAATATAATCTTCTCGGCCAGCTGCTGAAGCAATATTCAATGATAGTGTAGCGGTGGTTGTTGTATTCATCGGAGGCTTTATACACCCGCTGAGATGATACAAAGTAGGACTTACTATCAAGTCAAATACTATCATTGCCGAGACTGGATTTCCGGGGAGTCCAAATATGGGTTTATCGTTAACAACGCCTAGTATGGCCGGCTTCCCCGGTTTTAGAGATAGTCCGTGCACGAGTACTCCCGGCTCACCTAAAGCATTTATCACGTCAGCAGTCATGTCTCGAGTGCTTACAGAACTTCCTGCTGAGAATATTAAAACGTCGCAGCCGTGTATTCCCTGTTGGGCTAAATGCAATTGTTCTTCAAAATTATCCTTAGCTATTCCAAAAGACTTTGGGATGCAACCGGTTGTTTCGACCATAGCTGCGATAGTGTGCGTGTTGATGTCTCGTATCTGTCCAGATTGCGGGGTGCTGTTTGTTGGCACTATCTCATCTCCCATAGATAGTAGGCCGACTATAGGTTTTTTTACTACAGTTACTGTTTGAATGCCAATGGCTCGGATAGCACCAATGTCCTGAGCCCGAATGTGTTTCCCTTTAGAGATTACAGAGTCTCCTATGGTTAGGTCTTCTCCGGGAGATATAACATTCTCGCCCACAGCTACCGGTTTCATTACCTCAATGGTGTGTTCGTCGATCCGCTGTGTGTTTTCTACCATTACTACAGCGTCTGCTTCACTGGCTAGCATGCCACCGGTGTATGTTATCGCAGCTTCACCAGTCTTTAGCGAGATTGAGGGAGATTTTCCCATGGGGACTTCCCCAACGATTTCCAAATAAGAAGGTAACCCTTCTGTAGCACCAAAAGTATCTTTGGCTTTTACGGAAAACCCATCCAT
>JAPNTN010000149.1:0-4019 GCA_027249445.1 Dehalococcoidia bacterium
GTTCGCTGCCTTTTCTGCTATAGCCATTGTCCCCCTGGAGTACGAGTGGTTTCAATGCCTTCAAGGATAAATCTATCTCGATATTCTCATGGTCTGCAACTAATCTGATTTCTGGTTTGTCACGTCCGGTTCCTGAGATAACCCAATCTTTCAACCACACAGAGAATTTATCAGGTTCTGTGCTAGATGCCCCCGCCAGACCTATAGAATCTCTGCTAAATCTCTCGCCTGAATAAAATGTTTCGTTGGCGACATCGGTTACAGCAATATGTCCCATGTATACGTTTTCTACCTGCCATTGTGTTTCTCGAGAGTTTGAAGGTTTTGGCATGCCGATCCTAAAAAGTGTGAATTCATATCCAAAGCGTGAACCAGATGAATTCTTGAGGTTACCCGTGAAATACCACCACTCGATCCCATAGTCGGTATGAGGGCCGTGGTCTTTGGGGAATTGAAATTTTCTTGGTCCAGATACTTGTTTGAACGAACCATCATTGTATTGAGACATAGCTTCTGCAAGACTTTCGTTTTGCAGAGGAGGACTTATGGATTGCGAGTTTACATCGATTGGTTCGTTATATATGGTTGCAAACACCCCCCCTGCTATGAGGGAGATCAATATTGCAATGCCTGAAAATAGTCGCTTCATTCTACTCGTCTCTCAGGTCTACAAATGAAGGTGTGGTAAGCGTTCGTATAGCAGGATAGGCACATGCTGATAGTGATGCGACTATAGCTATGAATATTGCTTCAAAAAGTATATATGGATATATATGGAGTGACATAGACCATCCAAATGATCTGCTGTTAACTACGTATATTAATCCGGTAGCCATGCTTATTCCCACAGGAATTGCGAATATTCCAGATAAAAGGCCGATTAATAATGATTGAGTTGCAAGCAACCTGGATATTTGTGATGGGATTAATCCGATAGTTTTTAATATGCTCATTTCTTTTCGGGATTCTGTTTGCAGGGCTAGGAGTGCACCTAGTACTCCTACAAAAGCGATAATTATGGCTATTACCCGCATGACAGAAGTTATCTTGAAACTTCTGTCAAATACTTCTAGGGCAGCTTGTTTTAGCTCGTCATCGGATCGTATCTCTAGAGTCTGGATAGACTGCGTAATGGTAGAGATCTTGAATATCACATCGTCAATGTCATAGCCTTCAGTTAAATGTATCCTAGCCGAAGATGTCTTTTTATCATTCCATAAATCTTGGTAGATATTACTGCTTATCATGACAATGCCGTCACTGGAACTGTAGTCGTAATAGATAGCACCTACTGAGAATGATTTTGGTCCACCATCAGTGTTCAGTACTAGACGTGATCCAACGTTTAAATTGTTTCGGTACGCGAAAGGTTCTGAGATAAGTATTGTAGAGCCCTTTTGAAACATATCCCAAACAGTATCGGGGTCTCCGTATTTAAATCTCTCAGGGCGATTGAATGTTTCGTAAGCAGTGTGTATGGCGACAACGTTGACACTGCCGGTTGGTGAATTGACTTTAGTCCGTCTAAATGTATCGATAGATGCTATTTCCGGCATTGATTGTAGCGCCGTGAGTATTCGTTCCTCTATTGCGCTCTGTTCTAGATCCAGTGATACTGAAGGACTGGATATATATATTCCATTTCCTAAAGCAGTATCAAGCCATACGTCTACAGTGGAACGGAAGCTTTGTATCATAAGACCGATCCCTACGGTTAAGGAAATCGCTATGGTAAGTGTAGCGATTGCAATTGATGTTCGGCTGAGCGAATTTAATATACTTCTAGTCGCTATCGAACCTATAATTCCAAATGAGTATCTCAATGGGGGGCCGATTATTGTGAGTGCGATAACGGTCATTATGGGTATCAAGAGTGCACCTCCCAACACTAGAAGGAAGAGCCCTATGAAACCCAGTATTAGACTGGTGCTAGGGGTTATCAGAATTATAGTGCTTACTAATAAAGCTAAGATGCCAGTTGCACTTGCGTAAGGTATGTATTTAGACGTGGTCATTTCTAAAGAAGAACGTGTGATCGTTACACCGGGTGGCACTCTGGTTGCCTCGATTGCTGGAATAGCCGCGGATACTGTAGCCACCAAAATACCAAGAACAGTTGCTTGGAGGATTGTTGCCGGGTCTACGCTTAATTCATTTACAGTTACTGAAAAATAAAGGTCATTAATTGTTTGGACCACTATATTTAGTATTAACTTCCCAAGAAGAATACCTAGAAATATTCCGGTTATAGCACCGGCTATGCCGGTTAAAATTCCTTCAATGATGATCAATGCGAATATTTGTGCTCTTGAAACGCCTATGGCTCTCATCATTCCGATTAGTTTGCGACGCCGCACAACTGAAAAAGTTATGGTGTTGTATATTATGAAAGCGCCAACTACTAATGCAAGTAATCCTAAAGCTGAAAGATTTACATCGAAAGCGCGCGTAATTTGAGTGGCAGATAAATTACGGGATTCTGAGGAGGTTATGTATATCCCGTCAGGTAATAACTCTTGAATATTGGTGGCTTCTGAATCAGATATTATTAGATCAATTCTGCTAATGGTATTGGATCGGTTCGTAATTTCCTGGGCTGTAGAAATGTCCGTAAAAATGACTGTTGATAGGGCTTTGTCAGTAACTGTATTAGTAGTATCTAGGATCCCAATGAGAGTTAAAGAATGCTTCATACCATTGATTTCTATATCAGCAACGTCCCCGATAGATAGATTCAGTCGGTCTGCTGATGATTGAGTGGTAAAAATAGTATTGGGTGAAGATATTAAGCCACTGATATCTGCTCTTGAAGACTGGCTCCAATGGGGACGAAAAGCTATCTCGGAAAAAGGATCTATGCCTAAAATGACTATAGGTATTGGGTTCTGTTTCTCAAGGCTTTCTTGAATAAAGGCTATTCCATTGGACTCTATTATGGGAGATGCATTTTGTATTGATAGATCTGTCGTCACTTGTCGAAGTATTTCTTGTGGTAAGCCATTAGGTCCCGCCATTATGAAGTGAGTTGTTTGGTCAGTAATTGCATTAGTAGACAGAGAAAATGCACGCTTGGCACTTTGGTTGGACAGATCAATGGATATGATTACTGCAACACCTAGAGAGATGCCTAGTATAGATAGAAACACTTGGATGGGATGTTGTTTTAAATAAGTCAGGCTGGAGAGCCACAATCGTGGAGTCACGAAATATCCCCACGTTCACTAATTTGGCCATCCTCGACTATGAAAATCTTGTCCGCTAACTTGATGAAGTCATTCCTATGGGTAACAACGACAAGGGTTTTTTTAAATTTGATGTGTAAATCACTTAAGAGTGTCATGATTTGATTGGCGTTTCCTGAGTCTAAATTGCCTGTAGGTTCGTCGGCCAGGATTATTGGCGGGTCTGAGGCTAATGCCCGAGCTATAGCCACTCGCTGTTGTTCCCCGCCTGATAATCTGTCTGGAAAGGTATTTTGACGATCTAGTAAACCCACGGTATCTAATAGGTCTTGCGCTAAACTTTTAGCGTGTTTTGATTTTGTTCCGTTAAGTTCCATTGGTAGGATGACGTTATCAATAACACTTAGTGTCGGTAGGAGATTGAAAAATTGGAACACTATGCCGATTTGTGTTCTTCTAAACAGAGTTCGGCGTTTTTCATTCATATTGGTCAAGTTTTGACCGTTAATGATTATCTCGCCGGAAGTTGGTAAATCTATGCCACTTATTATGTTTAGTAAAGTGGATTTTCCAGAACCACTTGGTCCAAGGAGAACAGAAAATGCAGTTTCAGGTATATCTGCTGTTATGTCTTCTAGAACTGAACGGAATCCGCTGCCTTCAGGATAACGCTTTGAAATGTTCTTTAAGATTATCATAGGATTACTAATATCGGTTTTGGGTTGAGATGGTTATTGCCAGTTTTTGGATTTTGGTGTACCAGCAACTGTATTAAGCGAATGGGCATTTTTAACTACTACATTTATAGTACCATCTTGGCGACTTATTATTCCTTCT
>JAPNTN010000150.1:0-13385 GCA_027249445.1 Dehalococcoidia bacterium
CCCCTGTTTCGGATCCCAGATTCTTCTATCTCATGGATTATTTCGGGAGTGACGTTGTCGGCTATAAATTGCCGTACTTCCGATCGCAGTGCTTCTTGTTCGGGTGTATAAGCGAAATCCATTAGTTATCCTCTCTATTTATTATGTCTGGACGTTCAGAGTATTTTCCAATGATTAGTAAATATTATCAGCCCGAGTATTATATTACGTGTTTAGTTGAGTGTCATCTGAAAGGCCATGAAATTGAGTTCAGGGATGTTGATATGAGTCCTAAGTATTTTGGTCTATGTATTCAGATATTGGCTTTAATTGTTCTATGAGCGGTTCCAGATATTCCTCCCATTGACCTATGACGCCGTAGTCGGATGCTTTAAACATGGGAGCTCGGTGATTGCTGTTAATTGATATGATGATCCCCGTTTTTTGTATGCCAACCGTATGATTGAATGCTCCCCGGATGCCTACTGCTATGTATATAAGTGGGGCGATGGCCCTACCACTGATACCTACCTGTACTTGATGGGGGAGCCATCCTTCATGAACGACGTTACGTGTAGTAACCAAAGGGGCATTTATCATTGAAGCCAATTTTCTAATTCTATCGACGCTACTTGTATCGCCAACTCCCATTCCTATTCCAATGATAATGGGTGATTGATCAAGGGCTAGTGCATGTATGTTTTCTGAGGTGTGGTTTTTTATTAGGGTGATGTCTGGTCCTGAAAAGTCAGATAGCTCAAGATGCGTAAGTTCTGGGTTGTAAGACACATCAGGGTTTATAGGACTTAATAAACCGCCACGTAGAGTAACCATATTGGGTAGTGTCTTCGAACGTATGGGAGCGATCACATTGCCACCCAGCGCTGGTTTAAGTTGTACTAGATGGCCTTCTTCGCTGACTTCTAAATCTATCGCGTCCCCAGTGAGCCCAAGGTCTAAATGTGCAGCAATACGGGATGCCAGATCTCGTCCATCTGCTGTTGCTCCTAGCAGGACTGCATAAGGTTCTGATGCTGTGATGGTTTCACTAATCGTTTGAATAACTTTTCTACTATATACAGGTTCCGATGGAGGATTGTTTATATGTAATACCTCGTCGGCACCGTAGTGGCCTAGAAGAGATACCATAGATTCGTCCATTTCTCCGATAAGCAAGGCTTTTACCTGGCATTTGGTGATTGATGCAATTTCACGGGCTTTTCCGAGCATCTCAAATGAAATATGCCTGATTTCGCTTGAAGAGCTTTCAGCGACAACCCAGATGCTATTAGAAGGGTTTGAATAGCGTTCTATGACGTTATTTGGCCCCGATTCAGAAGTATTAGGTGTATTCTTTATAAACTCAAAGATCTTGTCCCTTACAAAGACTCCGAATTGTTCGGGTGTCATGTCTGAGATCACTTCAGCTGATCGATTGGGTTCTACTAGCCTTATATCTTCTACCCAGGTTGGTGAACCCTCCATTCCAAACATGGATGATTCGGAATCTAGGCTTGCACAATTTACTTCTTCTATACTCGTTTCTTCGATTGATTCAATATCTTCTCTTTTAGCGAATCTCTCCGGAGCTATCCCTTCGGTTACGCATGCTATTGCAGGTAAAGGGCATTCTATTTCTTGATAACCTTCGTCTGTTACTCTTTCAACGTGAATTACATTGTTATTTGAATTAAAATCCAAACTTCTAACTTGACTAACATGCGGGAATCCCAGGATTTCTGCTAGTTCTGGTCCTACTTGCCCAGTTTCGGCATCTGCACTATTGCGTCCGCACATAATGAGATCAGGAGACTCGCGTTCCATTACCAAGCTCAGTGCTCTGGAAGTCGCAAGAGTATCTGAACCTGCGAAAATCCTGTCAGATAGAAGAATTGCTTTGTCTGCTCCAAGAGCTAAACACTGTATCAACCCCTCTTTGGCTTGGGGAGGACCCATTGAAACAGCGACCACCTCGCAATTACACTGGTCTTTTAACTCTAATGCTTTAACCAAGGCTAATACGTCGAATGGATTGATTTCCGATGGGACACCCTCTCGGATAATAGTCTTGTTTTCATAGTCAAAACCGATTCTAGATACCACTGGGACATATTTGACACATACTGCTATCTTCATAGTCTGTTCCTATTGAATAGGCCAATGTAGATTTTTGAGTTCATCTTAAACAAAACGTCCCTGCCCTCTCAGTTCAAGTGTAGCAATAGCATTTAAGATTTCCCGATATTGATCTAGGGCTTCAGAATCTATAAGTTCAAGAAGTTCCTTTGATCTTTCTAGTTGCATGGATAACCCTGAGATATAAGATTCGTTGGGGATTTGAGATTTATTCTCGCCTTGTATTTTTTCCTGTAACCATTGGTTATAGATGGTTATCTTCTCAGAGAGCTTATCCAGTGCAGGCCCAATTGGCATTGCTTCTGGATGGGTGGGTCCGTTTGATTCTCCCATGAACACAGGTTCTTCGACTATTGGGAATCGGCGCCATCTATATGGGGACTGCAAGATTGTATTTGCTGATTTTATACTGAATATGCTTTCAAGAGCTTCGGTTAACAATTTTCTTTGTTGAATAGGTTTGCCACATTCCCCTACTTGATTTCCAGCAGGGAATTTAACGTTTATTGCTCTAGGGGCTCCTATAGCGGCTGTGATATGAGGTTGAACTGACATAGATATTGTTGCTATTCCAGCTCGTTCAATTTGGTTTTGGATAAGTCCTACGGACCTATGACATATTGGTCAACCGCAAGTCATGAATAGGAGATCAACCCCGTCTGCAGAGTATTTCTCAGCCAGGGTAGGAGCTGTTTTGTTAATAAGTTCAGAAGGGTCAGGATTAAAACCCATTATGTTATAAGAGTATGGGGCTATATCGCCAATTATCCCTTGGTCTTTTAATTCCCGAAGCCTGTCTATTGGGAATATACAGTTTATATCTTTGTCCGCTTCTACATGATTGTAGTGCGTGTGGGTGATCATTAAGTCGGTGCTGCTTGTGGTCATGTCAACTGTTCTGTAGGTAGGGTCTCCGTGTTCACTGGTTACATCAAATGGGGTGTCGGACTTTAAATGGACGCCACCTGTAGTAAATAATCCTACTTTGCAGTCTGATAGATCTTTCTTGGGGGCTGTTATGTGTACCTCATTGTTCCGCAAATCAGCGTTGCCAGTATGGATCTGGTTTATTCGGTCAATCCAAGTTTCGAATTTGTAATGTTCTTCGTTAGTGAAACTCCAAGTCGTATATTCGCTATTCATAATTATCTCTACCTTATGGCCTGAATTGCATTAAGAGGCAAACATCGGGGTATTATGGTTCGGACCTACGAAGGTGTCAAACGTGGCTTCCTTGACACTAATCTTTGCACTTAGTAGTATGGTTCGGTAGAAAACAGAATATGTAAATCTGAATCCCTTATTCAGAATGGCTGAGGGACCGGCCCAATGAAGCCAGACAACCGGTCTAGGAGTCCGGAGGACCTAGGCACGGTGCCAAATCCGTCGTAGCCATAAGGCTGCGGAAGATGAGGGAGCTTGCTGAAATCGAAGCTTCTCCCAGAGAGGAGCTTTTTTTTGTGACTGTTTTTGAGGTGTTATGGCTAATAATAATGAGATTAGGCCCATAGCTTGGGAAGATGGAGTACTCTATCTTCTAGATCAGACGCGTCTTCCGTTGGAGCAGGTGACCATCAAGGTTGCTGAATATGGGGACGCTATTAAAGCCATCAGAGATATGCAGGTGCGAGGTGCTCCTGCTATAGGAGTCACTGCAGCTTACGCGGTAACCATGGCAGCATCTGAAATTCAACGTTCGGGGGAAAGCAACTTCCTAGGTGCGTTAAAAAGTGCATGCAGTGAAATAAGCTTGGCGCGACCCACAGCTGTCAATCTTGAATGGGCTGTCAACCGTATGCTGGATAAAGCAATTGAACTGACAGATAAATCCGAAGATGTTATAGACGGGCTGTTGGCAGAAGCTAGGAACATTCATAGAGAAGACGAAGAGATAAATCGTAAGATGGGTGAAATAGGGCAAGAGCTATTAGCTGATAGGTCCGCCGTGCTCACTCATTGTAACGCTGGAGCTTTAGCCACGGCTGCATTTGGTACGGCAGTGGGAGTGATTCGAGAGAGCTGGGAACGTGGGAATAGATTTTCGGTATTTAATACCGAAACTCGCCCTTTTTTGCAAGGAGCTCGTTTGACGGCATGGGAATTTCACGAATTGGGAATCCCCTCTACTTTAATAATCGACTCAGCCGCAGGTATGTTGATGCAGCAGGGGAAAATTGATTGTGTTATCACTGGAGCTGATCGTATTGCTGCGAATGGAGATACTGCTAACAAAATAGGCACTTATTCTCTAGCTGTGTTGGCACGAGAAAACAAGATACCTTTCTATATTGCAGCTCCTATCAGTACAGTAGATTTAGGATTGTCGTCGGGCCTCGATATAAAAATAGAAGAAAGGCCAGGTCATGAGGTGACTCATTTTCAGGGAACACCTACCGCACCAGTAGGTGTGGAAGCTTTAAATCCTGCTTTCGATGTGACACCCAACAATTACATCACGGCTATAGTTACCGAAAACGGCATCTGTAGAGCACCTTTTCTAGAGACTCTCAAGTCAGCAGTTACCGATAGCGTGGGTGCAGAGTAGAGCCATATGGAATCACCTAAAGCAGACATAGCGATCATTGGAGGCAGTGGCCTTTATGAAATGGAAGGGCTGGAGTCTATTGAATATGCTTCGATAGATACTCCATTTGGAAATCCTAGTGATGATATTGTCCTAGGTAGCCTTAATGGAGTAAAAATAGCCTTCTTGCCCCGGCACGGTAGAGGACACCGTCTTAATCCTACGAATATACCGGTCAGGGCCAACATTTACGCGCTAAAGACTCTAGGAGTACGCCGCATAATATCTGTGAGTGCTGTAGGTAGTCTGAAAGAAGATCTTGCGCCGTTGGACTTGGTGATACCAGATCAGATTATCGATAGAACCCGACTCCGGACTAATACATTCTTCGAAGAAGGGCTAGTCGTACACGTGTCTTTTGCAGAACCATTTTGTGCTAATACCGGTAAAGCTATAGAACAAGCGGCGTCTGAATTAGAGATAACGGCTCACATGAATGGAACGATGGTCGTTATGGAGGGTCCTGCTTTCTCGACTAAAGCAGAGTCATTTATGTATCGGTCATGGGGTGCTGATATCATTGGTATGACCGCTCTTCCAGAAGCAAAGCTAGCGAGAGAAGCTGAAATTTGTTACTCAACAATGGCCTGGGTTACTGATTATGATTGTTGGCATGCTGATAATGAGTCAGTTACTGTGGATATGGTCATACAGAACTTGATGAAGAACGTGGAAAATTCAAAAGAAATGATACGACGGGTAGTCCCGTTGTTGCCCGAGGTCAGCGATTGTTTGTGTAGTACTGCGTTGAAGGACGCGATTATAACGAGATCTGACCAAATCCCTAGCAACATTAAAAGTAAACTCGATCCAATTATTGGAAAATATATGAATTAGGTGAGAGGTGTTTATATGCCTAGACAGCAACCTGGCGAACCCTATTACAGAGTAGATTCACACGAAGCCCTGCAAATATTGGAGTCTGATCCTGAGAACACAATTATCGTAGACGTCAGGCGTGATGATGAATGGGTAACTGGGCACGCGACAGGTGCGATTAACGTACCAATAGATGACTTTATAGATAGAATTGGCGAAGTGCCCCAAGATAAGCGATTGCTATTCATATGTGCGGCAGGAGTCCGCAGCGGGCTTGCTTGTGAAATGGCAGCTAGCATGGGGTTTGATACTGAGAATTTGTACAATATAGAAGATGGAACACCTTATTGGATAGCAGCTAATAATCCAACTTCATATGGAGATTAGCTTTCATATCTAACGGATAGTTTTATCAAATTTAGTTTGGTTGAATCGCATTGAGTGTAAAGCTCACTGCAAATAAAAAGACCGTTAAATCGGCAGAGGAGATATATATTGGCTACCAATGGAACGAAAGGTGATGTGAAAGATTTATCTTTAGCTCAGGCTGGTGTTAACCGAATTGAGTGGGCTGAGCGAGAGATGGGTGTTTTGCGTGCTATAAAGGAGCGGTTTTCTAAGGAAAAACCATTAGCGGGGTTTAAATACTCTCTGTGTCTGCACGTGACTACTGAGACTGCAAATCTCGCTGTAACGTTGAAAGAGGGTGGAGCAGATTTAGTTGTTTGTGCGAGTAATCCTCTAAGTACCCAGGATGACGTAGCAGCGGCGTTAGTTAGTGCGTACGGTATACCTACGTATTCGATAAAAGGTGAAGATAACGATACCTATTACCAGCATATCAATGCAGCATTGGATCATAATCCTAACTACACTATGGATGATGGTGCAGACCTGGTAAATAGTCTTCATTTTGAGAGACCAGATCTATTGAAGAACGTGATAGGTGGTACTGAGGAAACAACCACTGGTGTTATTCGTTTGAATGCGATGGCGGCCGAAAATAAATTAGCTTATCCGATTATTGCTGTGAATGAAGCGGACACAAAGCACTTCTTCGACAATCGGTACGGCACTGGTCAAAGTACTTTAGACGGAATTACTAGGGCAACTAATATTCTCTGGGCTGGCCGAAAAGTAGTAGTAGGAGGCTATGGCTGGTGTGGCAGAGGTGTTGCTAGCAGGGCTAGAGGCTTAGGAGCTCACGTCATTGTGACAGAAGTGAATCCTGTTAGAGCCTTAGAAGCTGTAATGGACGGATTCGTAGTAATGCCCGCACTCGAGGCGGCAAAAGAAGGCGAAGTGTTCATTACCGTGACGGGAGGGCTGCACACTGTTGGAAGACATCACATTGAGGTTATGAAAGACGGAGCCATTCTTTCGAATAGTGGACATTTTAATGTGGAGATAGATATTCCTGCTTTGGAAGAGATGGCTTCTAGTCACCGTGAGGTACGACCTTACGTTGAAGAATATACAATGAAAGATGGCCGCAAGATATATCTACTGGGTGAAGGTCGGTTGATAAACCTAGCTGCTGCTGAAGGTCATCCCTCAGCCGTAATGGACATGAGTTTTGCTAACCAGGCCCTTAGCGCGGAATACCTAGCGAAGAACCATGACAACATGGAACCGAATGTGTATGTTGTGCCAACCGAGATAGACCAAGAGGTTGGACGGTTAAAATTAGAATCAATGGGTATATATATCGACAAGTTAAGCTCGGAACAACAAAATTATCAAGATAGTTATGATCAGGGAACCTAGAGGAGATTAATAATGGGTTTATTATTTAGTGAATCACCAAAATATTTGTTAACTTCAGAGTCGGTCACTGAAGGTCATCCAGATAAACTATGTGACCAGATATCGGACGCCATTCTAGATACGGTCCTAAGCAATGATCCTATGGGTCGCGTTGCTTGTGAAACGGCTACTACCAATGGGCTAGTGGTTGTAATGGGAGAAATAACTACTTCAGTATTTCTAGATGTACCCACTATAGTAAGAGACCAGTTGCGTAACGCGGGCTACGTTAATTCGGAGTATGGTATCGATGCCACTAGTTGCGGCGTAAGCGTTTCGATCCAAAGACAGTCTTCGGATATCAGTGCAGGTGTGACTCAAGCGTTGGAAGTTCGAGACCAAAATGGTAACTCTCAAGAAGATTTTGACGCTACGGGAGCTGGTGACCAAGGTATGATGGTCGGCTTTGCTTGTAATGAAACACCAGAGCTGATGCCTTTAACGGTAAGTTTGTCTCATAGGTTAGTCCATCAACTGGCTGCTGTGCGAAAAGATGGCTCACTACCTTATCTCAGACCTGATGGTAAGTCACAGGTGACTGTCGAATACAAGTTCGGTGTTCCTCAGAGGGTAGATACTGTGGTCATAAGTACACAACATGATCCTGATGTCAGTAACGAACAGATAGAAAAAGATATCAAAGAACATGTCATAAATAAAATTATTTCATCCGATCTACTAGATAATGACACTAAATATTTTATCAATCCAAGCGGCCGATTTGTCATCGGCGGCCCTGCTGGAGATACTGGTTTGACTGGTAGAAAAATACTTGTAGATACCTATGGTGGGATAGCGAGGCACGGAGGCGGAGCGTTTTCCGGAAAGGATCCTACAAAAGTCGACAGATCAGGAGCCTATGCCGCAAGATACGTAGCGAAAAATATCGTGGCGGCAGGATTGGCTGACAGAGCCGAAGTGATAGTTTCATACGCGATCGGTATGTCCCAGCCGATATCTGTTTCTGTTGAAACATTTGATACTAACCATATAGATAATCAAACCATTGATGATCTGGTTAATAAACATTTTGACCTGAGACCTGCGGCTATAATCAGCAACCTTAATTTGCGACGTCCAATCTATAATCAAACAGCTGCATATGGTCATTTCGGTAGAGATGATTTGAACTTGCCTTGGGAACAAACAGATAAAGCTGATATATTGAGATCTGAGGCTGGTCTATAAGATAAGTTCTGTCTGGCTAACGATTCGATTTTCTGATTACCCTCGCTTATTGATTACCCTAATTGGTAAACTATAAGCGAGGTTTTTTATGGAGAAGACTAAATGGCTGGGCAGATAAAATTCGGGACTGATGGTTGGCGCGGGCTAATAGCGGATGATTTCACATTTGAAAATGTGCGCAAATGTGCGCAAGGATTGGCAGATTATTTAAAATCCATAGGTATTGATTCGCAGGGTGTAGTCATTGGGTATGACACTAGATTCTTATCTAAAGACTTTGCGGATGCGGTAGCTAGTGTTTTGGCTGGGTCCAATATTAAAGTTTACTTGTGTACTAAGGCCGCTCCAACACCAGTAGTTAGTTTTAATGTATTGCATTATAGGGCAGCGGGTGCAGTTATTATAACCGCCAGCCATAACCCGCATAATTGGAACGGATTTAAATTTAAACCTGAATATGCGGGTAGCGCAACTCAAGAGATCACTGACGCACTAGAGTGCAAAATAGATTTGGTAAATGTTGTACATGAAATACCGTTGGGTACCGCGCGATCAAATGATCTGCTAGTAGATATAGATCCGGATCCCCCATATATCAAAAGTATTGAAGAACAGGTAAGCCTGAAATTCATCAAGGACGCGGGACTGCATGTGGGTGTAGACAGTATGTTTGGATCTGGCTCTGGATACATTAGAAGGCTTCTATCAGGAGGACTAACGACCGTTCGAGAACTTCATAGTGAAGTAAATCCAAGTTTTCCTGGTATGGAGCAGCCAGAACCTATTGCGCATAATCTGCTCGAACTGTCGAATTTAGTTATAGATAATAACTTATCAGTTGGGATTGCATTGGATGGGGATGCTGATAGAGTCGGCATTATATCCGATTCCGGTAGTTTTGTGAGCACTTTAGAAACATTCTCATTATTAGCCTGGTATATGCTTGAACATAAAGGTGAAAGAGGAGATATTGTAAAAGGTATCACTTCTTCGCATATGTTAAACAAATTAGCGTCTAAATACGGTGTTGATGTGCATGAAATGAGGGTGGGCTTCAAATTTATTGGTCCGAAAATGTCGGAGACTAATGCAGTGATCGGCGGGGAGGAAAGTGGAGGATTTGCATTCAGGGGGCATATTCCGGAGAGAGACGGTATCCTCAGCGGACTTTTGGTATTAGAAAATATGGCTACTACAGGGAAAAGCGTCTCGTCCCTCATGTCTGATCTCTTCGATATAGTGGGCCACCACTCATACGAACGGCGTGATATTAAATTTGATTTAAAAGAGAAGAATAGATTAATTGAAAAATTGAATGCATGTGCTGCTCAGACGCATATTGGAGACCAAGAAATATTAGGGTGTGAACAATTAGATGGGGTCAAATTGCTTGTGACAGATGGTTGGATCGCATCGAGGTTTTCCGGTACTGAGCCTCTGCTAAGGATATATTGCGAAGCGGATAGCGACCAGCGAGTGGCGTACTTACTAGACCTAATGCAGGACTACTTAGGAGTTCGTAACGACTAATATGGATACTGTTCCGTATAAACGTCTTATTACTACCTTAGCTTGGGTCGCGCTGGTACTGTCAGTTTCTATCATCGTTTCTGTGTTAGCTAACATGTCTGATCTTCATACAGTTAATATTGTGATCGACTCGATTTCAGGAATTACTCAAGGTTTCTTAGCCAACATTGTAGGAATCACCGGTTTATTTGCATTTTCTGCAGGAGTGGTGTCGGCTGTCAACCCTTGCGGTTTTGCTATGCTTCCAGCCTACCTTGGTCTATATATGTCAACGAGTATTTATGAAAAAGATTCTACTCACTATGGGAAGATGATCTTAAAGGGTCTGTTTATTGGATGTTGCGTAGGTCTTGGTGTATTAAGTTTATTTTTGTTTGTAGGCTTGATAACTGGATTCGCTTTAAATTTTATAAGAAGTATTATGGAATGGGTTGGACTTTTGTTAGGTGTAGGGTTGATAACTATTGGGATATGGCTGATGAACGGAGGCCGGTTATATACGGGTTTAACGGCTAGGATTGGTCAATCCATAGGGAACCCGACTCAAATAAGTCTCAAGGGCTTCTTCTTGTTTGGGGTGAGCTATGGTGTAGCGTCGCTGAGTTGTACGTTGCCGATATTCCTGTCAGTAGTGGGTATTAATCTAAATGGATCGAGCATTTATGATTCTATGATGCAATTTGCATTATATGGCGCGGGTATGGGGGCCATGATACTGTTTGTGACCTTGTCTATGGCTATTCTTAAGGGCGTTATGATTAGGTATATCAAGTTAGCTCTGCCTTATGTCGAGCGCATAGGATTTTTTCTAGTAGTTCTATCAGGGATGTATATCGTGTTTTATTGGATGACAATTGGTGGTGTGCAGATAATCGGCTTATATCCGGCTCTTTAATAAAGAAGAGCCTCGATCTGTTCGAGGCTCTTCTTTATTCTGAACATTCTACTACTTGTCTAACGTTTGGTATATTGCGGTGCTCTTCTTGCTCGTTTAAGGCCGTATTTCTTGCTTTCCTTGATTCTAGAGTCCCGCGTTATTAAACCTTGCCTTCGGAGAGAGGTTTTTAAAGACTCGTCGAAAACTACAAGTGCCCTTGCTATCCCATGTCTTATGGCTTCAGCCTGGGCATTAACTCCCCCACCGGTGACTTTTGCAACTACTCTGAATTTATTGCTTGTCTCGGTGATAGCAAATGGCTCATGTATAGCGGTCTGCCAAGGGCTCCAATTAAAATATTCTTCCATAGGTTTGCCGTTTACTATCACGGGTCCTGGATCATCAGCATAAAGGCGCACTCTTGCTATCGCTGTTTTGCGCTTTCCTGTTCCGTAAAAGTATGGAGATTGAGTTTCTTGTACCAAATCTGACTCCTATTGCTGTCTTATTCTTGCGTTTTTGTAGTTTGTGCTATGTGGTTGTGATCTGGACCTGCATATACTTTCATTCGTTTTAGCATTTGCCTACCAAGTTTATTGTTTGGCAGCATGCCTTTTACAGCTAGTTGGATCACTCTGTCGGGGTGTTCTTCAATTAGATCTCTCAGTATAAATGTCTTCAAATTTCCGACGTAGCCACTGTGCCTATAATATAGCTTATCTAACAGTTTATTTCCTGTTACTTTGATTTTTTCTGCGTTTATCACTACCACATGATCCCCTGTGATTACGTGGGGTGTGTAGGTAGTTTTATCTTTTCCTTGCAGGACAACGGCTATGTTACGTGCCAGACGACCCAGGGTTTGCCCATCGGCATCGAATATTCTCCAGTTGTCGGGTATCTCACCTGGTTTAGGGAAATATGTGCTAGCTCGTTTCATGTTAGTTTATGACCTTGTCCCAAAAGTTGTAGTATTTTACTTCCATAAGGCATAGTCCTAATGCTGGAAGTACTGTATGAGACTTTCCTTTTTCAAATTTGTCCTCTAGTGTATCCTTAATTGAGGTATCTGGCCACTTGTTTTTACCTATTTCTACCAGTATAGAGTTTGCACGCCTAATCTGTTGTCTTAGGAAGCCATTCCCCTCACATTCTATTGTTATTATATCTCCGTTGCGTTGGACATCCCATCTGAATATTTGTCTTATGGTCGAAGTGTAGTTATTTAACCCTTTTGTAAATTGTTTAAAGTCATGTGACCCGACCAGATCTTTTGCTGCTTGCGACATTCTAGAATCATCTAATGGTTCTTGTATTACGTAGTGTGTGCGACGCCTCAGAGGTGATGGGTCCGACCTATTAAGTATCTGATATCTGTATATCCGACTTTGGGCGTCTCTCCTAGAGTGGAATGATTCACATACGTCGTAAGCGTTGGTTACTTTTATGTCAGATGGTAGGTAATGATTTAACGCCTTCTGAACAGTACGAATGGAGTATTTATCCTTTATCAAGCCGTCCACTATTTGTCCGTACGCGTGCACACCTGAATCAGTTCTACTAGCTCCTCTGATACGGGTTGTTTCGCCTGTCAGCTGGTGTATTGCTTTTTCTATTTCTCCTTGTATTGTTGGTTGTTCAGGTTGGAATTGAAATCCCATATAGCGTGTACCTTCGTACTCCACCTGAAGGGCTATTCTTTTACTGAATGGATCTAATGGTTTCGAATCGCTCGAAAATATTTGGCGAACCATATTTATTGGGTTATGTACTTCATTTACTCAACTAACTCAATAACAGCCATCTTAGACCCATCTCCTTGTCTCGGTGCCAGTTTGGTAATCCTGGTATATCCTCCAGGTCGCGTTGCATACCGCACAGACAGGTCATCAAATACTTTTTTTACTATGGTTTTGTTTGGTATTTGACTTAGAGCTAGTCTACGATGATGTAACCCGCCCTTTTTGCCATGTGTGATAAGTTTCTCTGCTACAATTCTAGTCTCTTTAGCTTTAGCTAGGGTTGTTGTTATTTTTTCGTGTTTTATTAATTCTACGGTCAGTCCTCTAAGTAGCGCGGTTCTCTGATCTTTCCGACGACTTAGATTTCTTCCTGATACTAGGTGAGAGGCCATATTTCTAGTCTTCCTCCTCTTTAATACTATCGTCGACGGAAGCATTATCTACCGCAATAGCTTCTAGATCCAATGCATCGGAATCGGTTTCCATTTCCGTGTATGGATTTGTTATTCCTTGTTCGGCCAATTTTTCCCGGAGTTCTGTTAGTGATTTCTCACCAAAGTTACGTATTTTTAGTAGGTCTTGGTCGCTCATCTGCAGGACTTCTCCTACCTTGCCTATGTGAGCCCGTTTTAAGCAATTCATGGTCCGCGGTGATAAATCTAGTCTTTCTATAGGGGTTTGGTATGTCTCGGGTGAAAGCGCCACGGGACTTCTGTCGGTCCCT
>JAPNTN010000151.1:0-5498 GCA_027249445.1 Dehalococcoidia bacterium
TTGCGATCTTGGTTTGCACCCATACTGGTTCATCACTCACTTAAAATTTCTGGCATCACTATACTCTATTAGTGTATTTAGTGAACATGATGAGCCTTTCTGGAGTGATGAGGTCACAGTATAGATAGTATTGAGGCGGGTATGGCTAATAAGAATAGATTGATCAAGACTTTCATGGATTTAGTGCAAATCGACAGTCCGACGGGTGAAGAAGATGATATGGACCAAGAGGTTTCAAATAGGCTTGAGGCCCTCGGGTTTAGCGTTTACCATGACTCATTCAAAAATGTAATAGCTAACCTGCCAGGAATAGGGGATCCTATAGTTTTATCAGCGCATCTGGACACAGTGGAACCCGGAAGAGGTATAAAACCAATTCTGGAGGGCGACACATTAAGGTCAGATGGTACTACTATTTTAGGTGGAGACTGTAAATCTGGGGTCACTATCGTACTAGAGGCATTAGAGACCGTTATAGAAGCGCATCAAGACCATGTTCCAATAGAAGTAGCCTTTAGTCGTGCAGAAGAGGGCGGCTTGGTTGGGGCTAGGAGTATGGAGATGAGTCGTATAACGGCCAAGAGAGGCATGGTTTTTGACGCTGAAGGAGATGCCAATCGTATAACGACTGGAGCTCCATATCAAAACGTTGTGAAAGCCCATATTCATGGCAGGGCGTCTCACGCTGGTATAGAGCCCGAGAAAGGAGTTTCGTCTATCTTGATAGCAGCCGAGATTTTAACGCGTCTTCCGTTAGGAAGGATAGATTTTGAAACTACAGCTAATATCGGAGTCGTCAATGGAGGGATTAAGCGAAATATAATTCCTGACTATACTTTTCTAGATGGAGAACTACGAAGCCTCGATCAGTCTAAATTTGAATATTACACCGATCAGTTTAGAGACATATTTACTCAGGTCTTACAATCCCATGACGGTTGCTCTATAGACTTGGATATTGAAAACACGTATGCAGGATACATGGTGGACCGGGAAAATGAGACGGCTCAAATGATAGCTAAGGCAGTTACAGAGGTCGGTTTGATTCCGAAGTTTGAGTATACGGGCGGAGGATCAGATGCCAATATATTTTTCAAAAACGGTATCACAGCTCTTCCTGTAGGGATCGGGGTTACTGGTTTCCATACTACTAGTGAGACGGCTGATATTGAACAAGTACTATTGGCTGCTGAGGTGTGTGAACGGGTGATAACTACGCTCTGAGAGGTGGTTAAGTTTTTGCCGGTATGGTTGACTAGCAGGCAATATGGGGGTCACAATTCAAAGGCGTTTTATAATACGCGCTGCGGGGGTTGATTATGCGGTTGCTGTCTTGGAATGTAAACGGAATTCGGGCTGCGGAGAGAAAAGGGTTTGTAGATTGGTTCAGTGAAATTGCTCCAGATGTACTTAATCTTCAAGAAACTAAAGCTCATAAAGAGCAGTTATCTGATCAGCTCACTTCTGTGGATGGATATCACACTTATTTCAGTTCTGCAGAAAGAAAAGGGTATAGCGGTGTGGCAACGTATACCAGATCGGAACCAACCAAAGTTGACTTTGGATTTGGTATAGACAAATTTGATAATGAGGGGCGCATATTACAATTGGATTATGATGCATTCATATTATTCAATATATATTTCCCTAATGGTAAGAGTCGTACAGAACGATTAGAGTACAAGATGGATTTTTACGAAGCATTTTTAAAACATATCGACAAGCTTCATTCGGAGGGTAGGAATATAGTTGTCTGCGGTGATGTTAATACAGCGCACAAACCTATTGACTTGGCTCGTCCTAAAGAAAACGAAAAAATATCAGGATTCTTGCCAATGGAGCGGGAGTGGATGGACAAGTGGGTAGAAAACGGCTTCGTTGATACGTTACGTATGTTCAATGAGGAACCCGGCCAATATTCCTGGTGGGACAATCGAGGTGGAGCACGTGCCAGAAATGTTGGATGGAGGATTGATTATTTCTTTGTTAACGAAGAATTTAAAGATAAGGTCAGTGCAGGCTTTATAATGCCAGAGGTCATGGGGTCTGATCACTGTCCAATAGGAATCGATTTAGATTTATGAGACTAATTGGACGTACTATATAATTTGCGAGCAACCTGACGGCATAATTCAGAATCAAAAGTCTACTTTGACTTTATGTTATGGTGGGTAGATACTACACCAGCTGAGCGTGGCTGTGTGCTCGGGGCATTGGGAAAAAGAACAATACAAACCCCTTCAGAGGTAAAGTGTAATGGCTGAAGAACTCTTTGTTTTCGACGAGGCGCAAAGCTATAAATATATGATTAGTGGCTGGAGAAGGCAGTGGTCTAATGGTGGCCGAATATCTAGTCGCTTGCCTCGATATCTCATAGATAAGCTCAATGCTAGGAAGATAGGGTCTATGAGCGACTATGTGAACAATATGTGTTATCCATTCCAGGTGGCTGGGACGCATGATATCTATAGACCAGCAGCAGCGTTCAATGATGGTTTGCCTTCATCTGCTATGAATAGGGAAAATGATTTTTATGATGCGGGTGACGGTCTAGTAGTTTTCTTGGGTGAAGAGCCTTGGTACCGATTAGATATATATGCTGAAGCCTTTTTTAGCGCTGTTCAGAAATTGGGTATTAAGCAAGTTGTGGCAGTAGAGGGGGTAAATGGTCCTGCTCCTCCAGATCTTGAGCGGAGAATAACCTGTACATATAGTAAATCTGAGATGAAAACGACGTTGGAGAGGTACGGGGTTCAATTTTCTAGTTACGGTAGCGATAGTAGAAGAGGCCCCACTATTGGGATGGCATTGGTATCTATGGCGCACTACGAATACAGTGACATAGAAATGTTTCGGTTTGGAGCATTGGCTCCCATGTACCCATTTGTATCGGGGTCTAGCCAGCAAACTACAATCACCACTGATAGGCGCTCTTTTTATGACATTATGATCAGGCTGAATGCCATATTCGGTTTAAGTATAGATTTATCAGAGCTTAAATCCCTTGGTGACGCTGAATCTCAAGAGTTATCAGACGCTTTGGAAAAAATGGGCTCGTCTAGTGAAGAGGCCAGGCAGATAATAGATCAAGTCAGGGATGAGTATTCATATACTCCATTCATACAGCCTGTTGAATTAGATCCGCTATTAGACCAGGCGCTTCAAGATATCCTTGAGAATATATCTCTTGATCCTGAAGAGTGACTGATCCTTAGTTGCCAATTTAGGATCGATTCTTGAACTCGTATTTGTAATCGCTAGCTATCCCTCTCTCGGGAATTGGTGGCAAGCTTGTGACCTTATATCTGTACTCAGGGTTGGGGTTTTCGGTAGGGTCTATTCTGCCAACTAAATTACCTAGACCTTCAACTTCCATTTCTACAACGTCTCCTGGTAGGAGGAATCTGGCTTCCGGAAATCCTTTTCTTATGGCTTCTCCTATTGACCCGCCACCAACAGTTCCACAACCCAGTACATCGCCAGGCACTATCCTACTGTCCTTGGAGGCTCTTTCTATCATATCTCCCCATGTATGGTATGAGACTCCAGCGTCGCTGTCTTTAACCCAATAGACGCCATTCACTTTTGCCGAGCACTTTACGTGAAGCCTCCCATCTTTCAAAAAGGGTGCCATTTCGTCAGTCGTCACCATCCATGGTCCAAGTGACGAGGCAGAATCTTTGCCTTTTGCGGGTCCAAGGCCGACAGAACTTTCGTCTGCTTGTATGTCTCGACAGCTCCAGTCGTTAAATATGCAGAATCCTGCGATGTACTGCATTGCTTCAGATGCAGGTATGTTTCGCCCTTCCTTACCTATTATGCAAGCAATCTCTAGTTCGTAATCCAGCCTTTCACATGTGTCTGGATGAGGGAAAGAATTTTCAGTTCCCAATACACATAGGGTGTTCGAAAAATAGAAGATCGGCATTCTATACCATGCTTCTTGTCTCTCTCTAGTTCCTTGCGCAGTTGCGTGTTCTTCGAAAATCATGAAGTCCCTGATGGTAGGTGGTTGCAGTATTGGAGAAAATAATGTCGCTTCTGATAGTAGGATGCTATCGTGTGATGTGGATTGGTCGAGTACACTTTGTACCTTGGCCAGGATGTGTTCATCTAATTCTAGTAGTGCTTGTACGTCTTTTAAGGGGCTATCTAGCTTTAACAATGAGCTTACATCTATTACTTTATCTCCTTTGATTACCCCGCAGCGTGTGCTTTGAGCGTGGCCATAAGTAAGTAATTTCATTGAGTCTGATGCTCCTTGTAAAAAGTTTGGTCTACGAAATGCTATTGAGTCATTAGTCCTAGTCCGCGACAGGGTTCCCTGATATGAACAATATTTCCTCGTCCAAGAGTTGTTGCATCCAGTCGGGAAGCTCTGTAATCAAATTGTCTGATAAATGTAGGCTTTCCAGATGTATCAACTGACTCATGCTTTCTGGGACTGATTTTAGTTGGTTGTTTGAAAGGAAAAGGTCTACTAATTCAGACAAATCTCCGAATTCGTTCGGCAGCAAAGTTAGGGCATTATTATTCAAATGGAATTCCGTTAGTCTTTCTAGATTCCCGATCTCGGAAGGCAGTTTTTCTATCTGATTTCCTTCCAGGTCAAAATAAGTGAGGTCGATTAGGTTGCCTACGTCCGGCGGTAATTCAGTTAGCTTGTTTCTGCGGAGGTTTAATTGTATTAATCTGGTGAGATTGCATATAGTTAATGGAAGTTCTGTTAGATTATTCCCTTCCAAGTCCAGCCAGACTAGATTTTCAAGATTTTCAATTTCTCCTGGCAGTTCGGATATATGGTTTCCTTCCAGGTATAAACCGGTAAGGGATACTAAGTTACCTATCTCTGGAGGTAATATTTCGATTTGATTTCCACCGTGGAGATAAAGCCAGCTGAGACTTTGTAAATTGCCAACTTCTGATGGCAATTTACTAATCTCATTGCCTTGAAGGTAAAGCTTTGACAAGCTAGCGAGATTTCCGATTGTAGAAGGCAGAGCAGTGATGTTGTTTTCGCTGAGTTGTAGTTCTGCAAGAGACTTCAAGTTGCCTATTTCTTGCGGAAGCGCAGTTATGGAGTTTCCGCCTAGTTGCAGATCTGTCAGTTCAGTCAGATTTCCGATAGTTGATGGCAGTGAGGTGATCTGATTGTTAGTTAAGTATAGCCAAGTAATTTTGGAACATTGGCCTATTTCATCGGGTAGTGCGACTAATTGGTTGCTTCCAATATTTACGCGGCCTAGATTTGTCAAAAGACCTATCTCTGCCGGTAACGTCACTAGGTTATTGTTAGAAAGATTTAATCGGAACAAATTAGTCAGGTTGCCTATTTCGGGAGGTAGTTCCGATATATCGTTTTCCCGTAAATTTAATTCTGTCAGTTGAGTTAGCTCAAAGACTTCTGGCGGGATTGATGTGAGGCCCTTATCTGCTAAGTTTAGAGATGTGGAGTCGTCTTCTTTTAAGTCATTGATTAGCGAAAGGATTTCTGATTG
>JAPNTN010000152.1:0-4800 GCA_027249445.1 Dehalococcoidia bacterium
ATCGGATTTCCAGACATCTCCACGATTTCCTGACTGACCAAGTCGTCCAACTCCGGTGGCAAAGAAGTCAGAAGATTATCCGAAAGGAATAGCCGTTCGAGGCTCTCCATATTACTTATCGTAGCGGGCACAGAGGTCAAGTGGTTATTAGATAGAAAACAGTCAATCAACTCAGTAAGATCACCGATCTCTGAAGGCAGCGATCTTAGTAAATTATCATTCAGATGAAGCTCATTCAGATCAGTGAGTTGTCCAATATCTGGCGGCAAGTAGGTCATTTTATTGTGTGCTAAATCCATGTAGACCAGTTTTGTTAAACTGCACATCTCTGACGTCAGTTCCGATAATTGATTATTGCGTAGGCTTAGCTGGATCAGTTGTTTCAACTCACCAACTTCATAGGGCAACTCTGATAGTTGGTTGTCGTCAAGATATAACCAAATCAAGTTGGTGAAATTAGAGATTTGGTACGGTAATTTCTCCAACTTATTTTTCTCGACATATAGACCTGTCAGGCTAACTAGGCCTCCGATCTCCGGTGGTAAGGTTGTCAGTTCGTTACCGCCAAGATAAAGCCAAGTAAGATTTGTCAGTCTACCAATCTCAGGCGGCAAAGCTTTTAGGTTATTTTCCCTGAGGTATATAACCTTCAAATTGCTCAACTTGCCAATTTCCGATGGCACTTCTTCAAGTCGATTGTTGTCCAACTGCAACTCACTCAACCCAATCAGGTTGCCAATATTCTGGGGTAAAGCTGCAAGCTGGTTATTCTGGAGATAACAATCTGTCAGTCCAGACATATTGCAAAATTCACTGGGGAGTTCGTTGAGTTCGTTATTTGTCATATACAACCAGGAAACTGAGGTCAATTCCCCAATTTCGGCAGGTAACTCTTTAAGACAATTATGGCTGGCGTTGAGTCTGTCCAGCTTAGTAAATTTCGAGATTTGAGGAGGCAGTGTGGTTAACTGGTTCGCCTGCACATAGAGGCCAACAAGATTTGTCAGATTCCCGATCTCTGAGGGAAGAACCGTTAATTGATTGTTACGCACATTGAGTCTAGTCAGGTTAGTCAATTGGCCTATCTCGGGCGGCAACTCTGTAAGAGCGTTTCCAGATAAATCAAGCTCCAGCAAGTCGGTGAGATTTCCTATCTCCGGAGGGAGAGAAGTTAAGCCTTCCTTAGAAAGGTCTAGTTCTGTTAAACCGTCGTTAAGGGTTTTTCCGATGATAGCGATAAGTTCAGCCTGGTTCATTTAACAATCCCGCTGGCCACATTCCCTGTGTCTATGAATCCGTCAACCGCATTCGTCCCAACATACTTTTTCCAGTTGGTAGGATCCGGAGTTGAATTGGATGCGAATCGTGGCGAATCATGTCGGATAATTTGGCTTGTGTCATGTAATCAAAGTGTACGAGATAACTGATCGGCAATCTAGAGCTGTATCAAGTCGAACCGAAGGATTAAATTGAGGCGTTATCGGCGCAATATATTGAACGATCTATGCGTCAAAAGACGTAAAATGCTGACAATATCGGCAATAAAGGTCGGTATCCTGAATAATGCCATGGCACATATGACATTTGATCCCGAAGTCCATTTCCGCAAGGCTTGCTCCGCATAGCTTACAAAATGGCCCCTCGGTTTCGGACAGGGTTTCACCGCAGTGCGGACAAAATTTAGCCTTTGCAGTCATAGTCTCCTTAGAACCCTAATATTAGAATTCTACTCCAACGCGGATTTCACTGGTACCATTTAGCGGGTTAATTTCAAAATCCCATAGTAGATCTATAAGAATTTAGCAGTTTCCCTGTAAACTCCCATTTAATCGTCCATCCCAATATTTAATTAATTAAAGGTTCATATGTTCGCAGCAGCATGGAAAGATGAGCTACCAGAAAGCCACCGGATTGCTCTAGATGTAGCATATTCAGATTTTCTGGACGCACATTTGCATATCTCTCCCGTTGACTCGGGAAAGATCGTACAGGTATCAGACTGGTTGCCAAAGAAGTTCACGGACCGTTATACACCGACTTTTTGCCATAAATTCATCATCGGTATGAGTTCGGTTGCCGAGAGGCTGGCACAGCCGAACAAGATTACACCGGTCCCCCGGTGCACGGCCGAAGCGTTTGCACTGCATATACTGATCCAACATGCTTCCAATCTGTTAAAAGAAATTCAACGAATCGAATCCGATTACGCTCTCTTCAAGTCGCTTGCTTATCGAGATAATGAATTTTTAGAGCTGTATGATGCCGTTAAAGACGACCCAGGAGTCGATTTGAACAGTAGAATCCCTCTACCCAACAACCTAGAATTCAATGACTGGTTCATACCCTTCAACCGTAATGAACCAGTGAATCCGTTCCTCCACGAAGACTGGGAAACCCAACAAGCGGGAATAAATTTCTTCCGATAAGACTCTATAAGATTAGATGATTATTCCAATGGAACCACGCTAAATCTTTTGAATTAGGTTTCAACACGCTTCAGTTATCATAGCCCAGGGTTGGCCTCTTCGAAAGGAAACGAATCTATTTTACCTGTGTCTATGGCGAGCAAACCAACCAGGCCCATCAGTTCTAAGAATCCGCCAATCACCCCAGATAGTAGCTATTGAAAGGCGGTCTTTAAACAGCAAAACCGCAACATTTTAAGTTAGTCTAATGACTGGGGTGATGGGCTGAATAACCTATAATCCCCAATGATAAATCATCCAACGTCAACTAGAATTCCATGATCAGCAGGTTATTTTTATCAATATCCTCCCCATTACTCATAACATCCTGCAGATAGACCGACCCACATCGGTTGAAAGGACGTGGGTAACACATTGGATCTAATTAATCTGGCGCCAACAAATCCCAAAATACCCTCGCAGAACCGACCTTCGTAGTGTCCCAATGCTGATTTTATAAATGCTGCATACGTTACGAGGAAGTGTCTGGAAGATCAAACAATGGAGCAAGCAATACAACACGATCCAATAGCACTTGCTGACAAAGAGCTGCGGAGAGTTCACTCATCGGGGCTAGACCCCATACCGAACAGGACCCGAAACGAATGCCGCCAATCCTATCGGGAACTTAGGGATGTAGTTGTTGGAAAATGAATAATGGTATTTAGACCATCAAATCAGGAGGACTAGATTTATTTATGGAAGTAGTGGGTATTGTCCTAGGAATATTATTCGGCCTCGGGATACCAATTCTAGTAATAGTAGGTATCGTCTATTTCATATTGAAAATCAAATCCGGGATAAATATCGCAGTCTCATACAGATTTGCGCTTAGAGCTTACTTCTACGTAGCCATTTTAATTAGTATCGGGCTCGCTGGACTAGGAGGAGTTGCAACGTTAATAAACGTTGGTTTAGGAGAGGTCGTAGACCGAGAATTCAGTTACGGGGGAGTATATCAAGATCATCGAGAGATGCAGATTCGTTTAAATAATTCCGATTATATAAACGAATACGATGACACAGAACGGTCCTTACCGGAAAAAGTTGACCTTGAAATGAAGGGAAGTATTATTAGCGGAATGAGTTTAGCCATTATTGGAACATTTCTCTTAGTGGTGCATTTCTTTGGGAGAACTCTAGTAGAAACCAAAAATGAACGAACAGATGTCTTGAGAAGGCTGTATCTAATCATTGGGCTTGCAATATTCGCCATAGTGACAATAATCTCGCTAGCCTCCGCGGTTCCCGAAACACTTCGTTATGCTCTCTTGGAGGTCAGATCGGGAGACGAATCTCCAGGCGAAGCCTTGGCGATATCTATTGTTGCCCTCCCAGTTTGGGTTACCTACTTAGTGTTAACATTACGAAATGTTCGGGGCATATCTGATCCTACCGAAAACGAGCATTAGGTTACTTGGTAAATTTCCCAAAACTCCGACTTACAAATAACGCTACATCTCGCCATTGTATTAACCTCGGATTAAATAAAAGCTCAGGTTGTTAAACCTGAGCTTTTATTTAATCGCACCGCAACAATTAGGCGTTAAAGATAATTAGATCATCAAATTGCATCATTCGTTGATTCGAAAATCACAAGATAAATGGAAGAAATACTAAAGATATTAGCAGTATTGGTTGCTGCAACAGTTGGTTTTACCATTTCTGGGGTCGCAGGATTTGGAGGCGGATTAGTTGCTCTTCCAGTACTAGTTTGGACGTTCGGGATCAAGGAAGCGATCCCAATTATTTCC
This sequence comes from Dehalococcoidia bacterium, assembly GCA_027249445.1. Classification (GTDB taxonomy): domain Bacteria; phylum Chloroflexota; class Dehalococcoidia; order Lucifugimonadales; family UBA3495; genus UBA3495. The sequence continues at coordinate 4,220 of JAPNTN010000152.1, forward strand.
ATCGCACAACTGTTTGGAACTGCGTCAAGGGCTTGGCTGCATCACCAGGAAATCGATTGGAGAGTAGTCCGTTACTTCGCGGTTGGGTCAATTCCAATGGCAATATTGGGAAGTCTAATATTCATTTCAATAAACACTGAAATGATAGTCAGAATATTGGGCATCACTATGATTGCCTTAGTCGTCTATACCCGGCTACCAATCGGGCGTGATTTCAAGATAAGCGTCAGAGCTTTCGTACCGATAGGTGGTACTGCTGGCTTCGGTTCTTCGTTCCTTGGAATACCGGGGCCTATGGCCTCACTTTTTTATCTGCAATACGGATTGACTTCAAGTGCCTATGTAGGAACATCCGCGATTGGCCTCGGGGCAATCCAGATTCCCAAATTAATTATCTTCAGCACTAACGGGTTACTGACGACACGCGTAATTGTCCTCGGTATTGGACTCGGACTGATAGGCGTATTTGGAGCATATATGGGCAGAACAATCCTTAAAAGAGTCCCCGAAAGGGTGTTTTCGAGGATAATCACTGTAATGTTATTGATATCTGGACTTATGTTCTTAATTCGAGCATAACT
>JAPNTN010000153.1:0-3202 GCA_027249445.1 Dehalococcoidia bacterium
CCAGAACGAGTACAGGAAATGCTCTCATGTTCAGACATGCCTGCAGACCAAGTTATTTGTGAAGTACCTCCTAATTGGGGGGCTGCAACCGTAGAGAAATTGGCTATTAACGCAGTTATGGCGGGCTGTCTACCGGAATACTTCCCGATTATTGCAGCAGCGTTCAATGCCATGTCAGACCCAGCATTTAATCTGTATGCTATCCAAGCTACTACCCACCCTTGTGCTCCACTCTTAATAATTAACGGTCCCATTCGGGAAAAGATTGGACTCAACAGCCAATCGGGAGCATATGGGCCCTGTTGGCGAGCCAACGCCACTATAGGACGGGCTATCAGATTAAGCCTAGTCAATATAGGAGGCGCAAACCCTGGTATTGGAGATATGTCTACACAAGGAGCTCCATCCAAATATTCCTATTGCATAGCCGAAAATGAAGAACAGAATCCTTGGAACTCTCTAAGTTTTGACAGAGGATATAGTCCTGACCAAAGCACTGTAACTGTCATCGCAGCCGAACCACCTCATAACATCAATGATCACGCGGGTGACAGCGCAGAGAACATACTCACGATAATCTCAGGTGCTATAGCGGTTACCGGTGCTAATAACGCTTACACTGGCGGCGAAACAATTTTAGCCCTTGGTCCTGAACATGCTTTAACAATATCTCAGGACGGATTCACCAAACATGATATCGCTATCTGGCTACGTGATAATGCTATGATCCCACTTAAGCGATACACAAAGGACACGTTGATAGAGCGATTTGGGGAAGTCCCAACTTCTGACATTCCAATGGTCAGAGACGTTGAAGATTTAACCATCATCGTCGTCGGAGGACCAGGAAAGCATTCTTCGTGGTTGCCAACTTTCGGTGGCACTACACATTCTATAACCCGAGAAATCAACACAACATTTATTTAGATTCTCTGAGGAGGAATACTACTGTGAAAGCAACGTGCGTTACACACATAGGAATATGCGTTAGAGATATGGAAAAATCACTAGCATTTTATAGGGATATCCTGGGCATGCAAGTAATCGGCGAGAAAATAACTGAACCCACTGAAGGTGGAAGTCAAGAAGCCCGACTGAATAACTATAAACTAGAAAGAAACTCCAGGCACTTCATAAGTCTTAGTTATGGAGAAGGCCTGACCCCGACACTGACTCTAACTAGCCACCCGGGAGAGCAGAACTCAGGCGAACCAATAATGTTAGATCAAATTGGGATCAGCCATCTATCTTTTGGGGTAGAGGATGTCAAAACACTAGTAGATGAACTATTAGGCAAAGGGGTCGAACTCGCAGCTCCTATTGAAACATTTACTGACCCGAATGGAGATATTAGAAGCGTATATTTCAAAGACCCAGATGGTATATTAATACAATTCAACAGGCCATCGACAGCATGGACAACTCCGGTACGAGGGGAAGGAGTTTCCTAATGAAACCAACTGACATAGGGAATGATTCATAAAAATACGATCATCGAAGATGTGATATCCTGTCAGGGTCCACACCAAGCTCTAGAAGCCGCTCCAAATCTACATCTCTCAGCGAGAGACCACCTTCTAGTAGATATAGTGAAGCTCTTTGAACATAAGCTTCGATAAGAGATTCTTGCAAAAGCGCTAGGTCATTATAATACCTAGAAACACCCCCATCTAACCAAGAAGATAGATCAGTCTCTAAAAGAGATATTACGTGCGAATAACGTTCCAATGCGACATCGATCTGACCGTTAGCCTCGTCGATTAGAGCCAGATTCTGGTGTGCCTCAATGTATGAAGGATCAACAGCTATTACTTCGGACCATATTTCGTAAGCCGTAGATATATTACCCATGTTCGCATTAGCGATACCAAGCCAGAATCTAGAATCTATTGACGCAGGGGAATCTCCAAGAATATCTAAAGATTCTATCAACACGTCAACAGCCTTATCGGGATTCCCAAAATCTATCAATGCCTGGGCAAAACTCAATCTAATTACATGTGAATTAGGAACCATAAAAATAGATTCCTCATATAGCCTAATAGCATCTAAGGCGACTGGTTGACTTTGACTTCGTAAAGCTAGCTCGGTTGCAGACTGAGCAGCCTTGTATCTGGACTCCCACCGCATATCTCCTACGTCTATACCAGATAAATATGCTTGGTAAGTTAGTTGCAGGAAACATTCATCTGTATCTAGTACATTCATTTCCTCATCAGTACAATTAACGCTTTTCGACCCGGAGATTTGATATTTAGAGGCCGCTTCATATAAGTACGCTAAATTCGAATAGTAGAAATATTGTGTAGGATCGGTTATAAGACTCTTTTGTAGGCTCTCTAAAACACCCACAAAATTGCCATTAACAAAATCGTCATTAATATTGGAAGATTGAGCGAATGCAATTGCCGGCACAATAGTCTTATACCATAAAAGCAGCGCCAACATAATTATAGCAAAAAGAATCATGACACATGATATTGGTTGACTAGAAATGGTTTCACGAAATGAACGGGACTGTACTGACACTTTACTCTCGGACACGGCAATCTTAGTCGTTTCAGTAGTCAATATCATAAAATTGCAAACTATACCTACCATTATCCAAAACAACATTAAATCTGTAACTGTCGCAACTCCTAAGAGCTGCTCAAATATTCGGGCACAAAGTAAGGACAGTATTCCAATCAGAAACATCAATTGAAATCTAGTCAGCACATTCCGAAAACGAACTAACTGATAAATGCACACGATAATTACCGCAAGTACCAGTCCGGAGATTACGACTACGCCTAAAATCCCTGTCTCAATCCACGAATGCAACAAAAAATTATGTGAGTGATTGGTCGAAATTGGTATCTTAGACTCAGTCAAAGCACCACTACGCTGCATGAACGCTATCCGAAATGATTCGGGTCCATAACCAAACACATGATCTAACAGCGTAAATCTAGTTGTACTATCATCTATACTAGGCCTATCGACTATCACATCTATAGACGACTTTATAATGTTCATTCTCTGCAACAGACTACTGGTAACCACATCATCTGAGTAAGCATCCGTATAAGTTCTGTCCAACAACCCGGGTGCATCAACAGCGCCACTAGATACTGATCTAGTAAAGCCAGCACCAGTGACTAGCCCTATGGATATAACTAAAGCCAATAATGGTATAAGAAATGACTTTGACGCGTTTTTT
>JAPNTN010000154.1:0-6548 GCA_027249445.1 Dehalococcoidia bacterium
ATAATATCAATTGAAAGAGGCATCTAATGAAATTAGGTTTCTTCGTCACCAACCAATATCTACCCGGAGAGTCAATGCCTAGGAAAATTCAAGACAGTGTAGAGCAAGTAAGAGCTGCTCGAGAAGCTGGCTTTGATTTAATATGCACAGGACAACACTACCTTGCCGCCCCATACCAAATGAGCACAAGCTTCCCATTATTGGCCCGCCTGGCTGCAGAAGCAGGGGACATGGAAGTTGCTGCAACTATAATATTAGTTCCTCTTCTAAACCCAGTAGAATTAGCCGAAAGTGTGGCAACCATGGATGCGATCTGTAACGGAAAATTTATATTCGGGGTCGGACTAGGATATCGAGACGAAGAATACGCCGCATTTGGCATCCAGAGCCATGAGAGAGTAGGGCGTTTAAAGGAATCTCTTGAAATCATGAAACTTCTGTGGGGAAAGGAAGAAGTAGAATTTCAAGGACAGTATTACCAAGTACCTAAGATCACACCGGCTACGAGACCAGTCCAGTTGCCCCATCCACCTATATGGGTAGCAGCTAATAACGGCGTCGCGATACGCCGAGCCGCCAGATGGGGATATCCGTGGATCATCAATCCACACGCTACTATTCCAATGATATCCGAGCAGTGGACTGACTATAAAGCAACTTTGATAAAGGCCAACAATCCTATTCCAGACACTTTACCAATGATGCGGGAATTATATATAGCTGACAATAGGGAGACCGCGTTTATAGAAAGCGAACCCTATCTGGCATCAAAATACAAAGCGTATGCCGACTGGGGTCAAGATAAGGCCCTTCCGGGAGAAGAGAGTTTCTCTGTCCCATACCAAGATCTGGCTAAGGACAGATTTCTACTTGGCTCACCAGATGAAGTCGTCAGTGAAATCCAGCGCTACGAAGAGGAATTAGACGCTAACTACTTAATATTCAGAATGCAGTGGCCCGGAATGGAGCAAAGTCAGGTTCTAAAACAGATAGAGCTACTTGGAAAAGAAGTAATACCCCGAGTCAAGAAAAACAGTTAACCTTCAGTCAGACTCAGATTCATAAATCTCCACCCTATACGTTACCAGGTTGAGATTGGTGGTTCGGTTCCATAAATTGCTGTTGGTACAACTCGTAATAGAATCCTTTACGGACTACAAGATCAGAGTGCGAGCCTGATTCTATTATTCTCCCATGATCTATGAAGTATATAACGTCCGCTGCCAGTATCGTAGACAACCGATGGGCAATCGCTATTGTTGTCCTTCCTTTCATTAGAGGCTGCAATGCTTGCTGAATAAGCCTCTCACTGCCAGTATCTAGAGCGGAAGTTGCCTCATCTAGTATTAAAATCCTAGGTTGATGTAAAATTACCCGACCTATTGCCAATCGCTGACGTTCGCCTCCAGATAGACGGTAGCCTCTCTCGCCAACCACTGTATTATATTGTTCAGGGAACTCCATTATTCGGTCGTGGATATTCGCAGCTCTAGCAGCTTCGTAAACATCTTGTTCGTTTGCTTCTGGACGACCGTATAACAAATTTTCTTTTATGGTTGCATGAAAAAGATAACTCTCTTGGGATACATATCCTATGATTTCAGATATAGATTTAAGTTTAATAGATTTCAAATCATAACCATCAATGCTTATCAAGCCTTTTGTAGGGTCATATAATCTTGTCAAAAGATAGGATATGGTTGTCTTACCAGCTCCACTAGGGCCAACTAGTGCTACTAACTGTCCAGGTTGTATATCGAAAGATACATCCTCTAAAGCCCAAGCTTCTGCCGCATTTTCCAGTTCTCCACCATCAGAATATCTACTTGCTTCATATCTCATACTGACTGATTGAAATCGCACTTGCCCTAAAACTTTGTCTGGAGGAAGAACTACGGAAAAGTCTGAATCAGCAATGTCAGGGTCTAAATCTAGATATCCAAATATACGTTCAAACAATGCTAAAGACGATTGTAGGTTCACACTGACTCGCAGAAGAGTAACTATAGGGAAATAGAGTCTAGATTGAAGAGTCGTAAAAGCCACTATCACTCCTGCTGAAATATCGTTATCCCCTACACCTGTCAGCATATAACCCGCTAAAACATATATCATCACCGGAGATATTGAGAAAAATGCCTGCATAATAGCCCACACTGATTGCCCTGTCATTTCTCTACGTATTATCAAATCGGATAGATTTTGACTTTCAGATTCAAACCGACCAGCTTCCCGACTTTGTCGTCCAAAAAGCTTAGTAAGCATTACACCAGACACTGATAATGTTTCTTGAGTAATTGCTGTCATATCAGCGGTCGACTTCTGAACAGCCCTTGATGCCGTACGACGGCGCTCACCAATCTTTTTTGTGATTACAGCGAATATCGGTACAACGCCAACTGCAACTATTGTTAGTTCAATTGATAAGATTGCCATTGCAACAACTGTACTGATCAATATCACAACATTAGAGATTATGTCGGTCACAGTACTTGTAACCACATTTTGAACACCACCTACATCGTCAGAAACCCTAGATTGTATTTCTCCTGTCCTAGTATCAGTGAAAAAGCCTAGAGACAGACTTTGCAAATGGTTGAAGAGTCTATTTCTAAGGTCACGCATGACCTTTTGACCTACAGTATTCGTCAAATAAGTCTGAGCTATGCCTATAAAGCTAGTAACAACGATAACACCGGCCATTACCCCAGCGATTATCCAAAGCAAGTCCAAATCTGGTATTCCAGAACTCGGGAACAGAGCATAATCAAACACTACCCGTATTAATAGCGGATTTACAACACCCAATCCAGCTGATAGTAATATCAGCCCTCCAACAAGGCATATTTGGTATGAATACGGCCCAAAACTGGACGCAATACGCCATCCCAATCGTTGATCCGATACTAGTTGTTCCTGGTTAGAAGCCACCGCTCTTGTCTCCATGCCAATATTGTAACAATTCTAAAAGAAATAGAAATGATATATGAGTTCTCAACCCGATAAGTTTACTAGTATGCTATCCTGTATTCATATCACTTAAAGCCTCCAATCGATACGGGGAGATACAAATGGTACCGCCACAAGATTTTTTTGGAATACTACCCGCGTGGGCGGGTGTTTACGCTGGTCTACTGATCACTGTCATACTCTCATCGCTTCTATTGCATAAACGAGTTTTCTGGTTGATTTCACAAGGCAAATCGACCGCTCGTTTTGATCAGCCCTGGAGAAGGCTAACTGGAGCGATATCAATAGTATTCGGACAAAGGAAGGTTTTACAAAGAGTCGGATCAATTGATCCCCGTAGCCGAAAAATCGATCTAGCAGGCTTAGGACATGCATCGATATTTTGGGGGTTCATGTCATTTACTGCTAGCTACGCATTATTTATATTCGGAGACTCAATCTGGCCTGAATTATCCAAAACCATTCTAACGACCACAGGAGTCATGATATTCAGCGCATACTTGGATATATTCGCAGCTATCATTCTAGTTGCCTTAGGCTGGGGACTTACACGCCGTTGGTTGGTCAAACCACACAGGCTGAGTTTTGACCTCACACGCAATATAGACGCTGTAATAGTAGTAGCCTTAACCGCAGCTCTGATGGTTGTCACGCTATTAGTACATTCATTATACGTAGCTTCTGGTTACGACGGCCCTGAGGCACACGTGATCATCGGTGGATTACTAGCAAACGGTATTGCAGCCCTAGGTGTCACCCAAAGCGTAGCGATAGTGCTACATGAGGCTATGTGGTGGCTACACTTGCTTGTCATATTATCCTTTGCAATTTATATACCATTCTCTAAGCATATACACATGGTTGCAGCCCCACTTAATGCTTATTTCCGATCCCTAGAACCTCGAGGCACATTACCTACCATAGACTTAGAAAATACCCCCCGCTTTGGAGCAGGTAGAGTCCAGGACTTCACATGGAAGCAACTTTTGGATGGATACGCCTGCGCTGTTTGTGGAAGATGTACCGATGCTTGCCCCGCAAACATTACGGGCAAAATTTTATCCCCTATGCACATTGTAGAAAACCTCAAAGAACACATGATATCCATAGGACATCAAGGAGCTCCCGACGCAGAGCACATAGAGCCTCAACCCTTAATCGATCATGCTATACCAGAACAGGCTATATGGGATTGCGTTTCTTGCGGTGCTTGCATGGAGGAATGCCCGGTAGTAGTAGAACATGTTCCTACGATTATCGACATACGACGCAACCTAGTACTAGAAGAATCCAAGATCCCAGAAACTGGTATGAACGCGTTGCTAAGTATGGAACAAAGAGGGCACCCTTGGAGAGGAACCCAGTTCTCTAGGACGGACTGGGCTGAGGGCCTAGATGTACCAACGATAGCAGATCATCCTGATGCAGAGATATTATTCTGGGTAGGTTGCACATCGGCACTAGAACAAAGGAGCCAAGGGATTGCTCGCTCTATGGTAAAAGTCCTCAAAGCGGCTAACGTAGATTTCGCCATATTAGGAGAAGAAGAGACTTGCACTGGGGACCCTGCTAGAAGAATGGGAAATGAATATTTATTCCAAATAATGGCTCAACAAAATATAGAAACAATGAACCAATATAACATCAAAAAAATTGTAACGATTTGTCCACACTGTTTTAACACGATAAGAAACGAATACCCACAATTCGGCGGCGACTACGAAGTACTTCACTACAGCCAATTCGTGGATGCACTAATTAATAAAGGCGACATAAAACCTATAAAGATGATAGATGCAACTGTGGCATATCACGATTCATGCTATCTGGGCCGGCACAATGGTGTGTACGACGAACCTAGAAATGTAGCACGGTCTATACCTGGCCTCAAGTTGGTCGAAATTGGGTCCAGATGCAGAGAAAGAGGATTTTGCTGCGGAGCAGGTGGTGGCCATATGTGGATAGAGGAGAGTCAAGGAGATCGCATTAACCACGTAAGAACCGACCAATTCTTGGAAACTGAAGCTGATACCGTGGGGGTATCTTGTCCATTCTGTCTGCAAATGCTGACTGAAGGCATCCAGTCTAAGGGACAGGCAGATTCTAAACAAAGCAAAGACGTACTGGAATTATTGGCTGACAGTCTAGGGGACTAACACTCAGTCATTCACTCTCTAATAATACCCAGTAATGTCTAGAACATTCCTTTACGGGGGGATACAAAATGGATAATTCTAAGCCATTTCAGAGACTTGTAGTGCCCGACGATGAACCAGTTGTTCTCGCAAACACACCTTTTGAAACTCGCGCTCGGAATTTAGCCCACGAAGTAGATTGGCATTTTGACAGGCCAAACGATGAAAGCGCGACAATAGAAAGGCTCAGTCAAGCCGATTGTATAATAAATATTAGATCATCCGTAAAGTTTACGCGCAATGTGTTAGAAAACTGCAACCGCCTAAGGATACTGTCCGTATGGGGAACTGGTGTCGACCATGTAGATCTAGCAGCCGCAGAAGAATACGGAATAACAGTCTCAAACACTCCGGCATATGGCGCTCCATATGTTTCCGAACACGCATTAACCCTTGCTCTAGCCGTATCCCGTCAAATCGTACAGTCCGATATTCATATCAGAAATGGGGGTTGGACCCGTGGGTTCATAAACGAACTTTATGGAAAGACTCTCGGTGTAATCGGTACTGGAGCAATTGGTCAACGCATGATACAACTTGGTAAAGGCATAGGAATGAATGTCATTGCGTGGACACTCAATCCTAATGACGATAGGGCACAAAAATATGGCGTAGAATTCGTTGAGTTAAACCATTTGATGGAACAATCAGATGTGATATCTATACATCTAGCATTATCCGATAGGACAGAAAAGCTTATTGGAAAAGAAGAAATCAGCTTGATGAAAGAAAGTGCCATACTAGTTAACACTGCCCGAGGTCCAATCGTAGATGAAAAAGAATTATTGTCAGCCCTAACCTCAAACAAGATCGCTGGGGCAGGTCTGGATTCATTTGATATAGAACCACTGCCCTCCGGCCACCCTTTTACTGCATTAGACAACGTTATCCTTTCTCCTCACGCTGGCGGAATGGCTTATAACGGGACTATGCGGGGATTGGAAATGTCAGTCGAAAACCTTGAGTCATTTGCTAGAGGAAATCCCCTTTACGTTGTAGCGCAAGGCTCACGCTAACCTAAATATCCATAATCATCACGAAGTAATGATTATATTCCAGATATAATTTCTGTTGAACAATCGATTACCTCCAAATCTAAATTTAAAGACTCTATATATGTAAGTAAACTAGATAACTGACCATTCAAATAGGGTATGTCATTGCCGACACTGCAAAAAACTATATCTGATGTTTGCCATAGATTGTTGTCAGACTCTTCGGCAACGGATACATTGAAACGCTTCCGGACACGTTCCACTAAAGAACTTGTAATTCCACGCCTATCTTTCAGACTGTGTGAAGTTTCCATGTAGATTTTTATACAGCAGATTCCTATATGCATAATTGTAACCTCAGCAAATATACAAACTGCACTAAGCAATA
>JAPNTN010000155.1:0-5105 GCA_027249445.1 Dehalococcoidia bacterium
TCAGATTCTCTGTATGATATGAATAAAGGGTCGGTGTCAGGTTCTACAAAAGATATTTACTGGAATTCGATGCTGCGCAATGGCGGTTGGTGGGATGCATCTTCCGGTCCTGTTACAGTCCAGGCTCCTTCAGGAATATTAAATGATATAGCCTCTAGGGGCGCAGAGGCGAAGTTCTCTGGAGATGGATTCTATCTGATTCCATTCCTCCACAATACGCTGCTAGATGGAAGAAATGCACATCTTCCTTGGGCTCAATCTGCACCTGACCCTGTTACCTCAGTCGCGTGGCAGACATGGGTAGAAATTAATGAAAAACAAATGGAAAGCTTGGGAATACGTGAGGGAGATGTAGTCTCCTTGACGTCGACTGCAGGCCGTATCACGGCCCCTGCTTACCCTAATCCGGGGATGCCCCCAGGTATAGTTGGTGTTCCATTGGGCCAAGGACATAAACATGGACCGGACTACGCTACAGGCGGTGATGATAGAGATAGTGCTAATGTCATAGACATTCTCTCAGCCGTTCGTGTTGATGGTACGCGTTCATTGGCTTGGGCTTCAAACAGAGTCCAATTGCAATCTACTGGGGATAGCGTGAGGGTTACCAAGCTCGAGGGCGAATACGAGAGTAGGGAAATCGGCAATATAATCGACAATAATCCAGGTGAAGAAATAATTAAGACGACCACTCCGGGAGAAGAACATCACTAATAAGACGCCAGTCCTAGGTAAAATATTGAGAGATCAGAGGAAAAATGGTAAGTAATAGAATAGATCATAAGTGGGGAATGGTAGTAGACATTGATAAATGCACTGGCTGTCAGGCTTGTGTAATAGCATGTCAAGCTGAGAATAACATTCCGCTTAACACTAAAGATACATTCTTGCAGAAGCGTGTGAATGAATGGATTCGCATTGAGAGATACTGGGAAGGAGAGTACCCCAACGTAAAAGCTCGTTACATCCCAGTGTTATGTCAGCATTGTGATAATGCACCGTGTGAACCTGTATGTCCTATGTACGCGACTTATCATAATGATCAGGGTCTTAACGTTCAGGTGTATAACCGATGTGTCGGGACTCGGTACTGTATCAATAACTGCCCATATCAGGTCCGTTTCTTCAACTATTGGCATCCTGGGTGGCCCGAAAGATTGGAGAATCAACTGAATCCGGATGTCACCGTAAGAAGTCGTGGAATCACTGAAAAGTGTACGTTTTGTGTGCAGAGATTGAGAAGAGCCGAGCTTAAGGTTGAACGTCAATCTGGCAGTAGATTGAATGATGAAGCTCTGGAAAAAGGCAATTATGCCCCAGCTTGCGTCCACGCTTGCCCCACCAGTGCGCTGACCTTTGGGGATCAGCACGATGACGGAGCAAAGATTAGAAGCTATTTTGATGATGTAAATGCTCATAACATTCATCACGAACACGAGAGAGAGACTCGTGGGTATCGGTTAATGGAAGAAGTTAATACAAGGCCTAACGTTATATATCTCAAGAAGGTTGATCAATATCCTCTAGGTAAGGGCGACGGACATGTCTAGTCATTCAGAGAGTCATTATCCTCACGACATGTGGGTCTTTCCGGACGCACAGTCGACAACTCAGGATGTCGCTAGCAAGACGGCTTCCACGCCAGGGATACTTAAGCTAGGTTTAGCTATCGCTGGAGTGTTGGCTATTCTTGGGGTAGTGGGATTTGTATTGAGGATGACCTCTGATGGTTTCTCAGACTATGGTGCATGGGGTTATTATGCTGCTATTTTCTCGTATATATTTGTTATAACTAGCTCAGCGCCTCTAGTCGCTGTAGCCTTCAGGCTGACGAAGAGTCATTGGAGAAGGCCGATATCTAGGATCTCGGAATTGTTCGCATTGGTTGGCGTTGTAAATGTGATACTGTATATACCTTTAATATATCTTTTGCCACCAATTAACAATCCGAATTTCGTTCCAGGAATGCATGGTGAGCTCCAGATTCGAAAAACTATCTGGATGGAAGTTCCATTTGGCGCTCCACATTTGTGGGATTTCTTAGGTATAATTTCTCTGGCTGTGTTAAGCCTTATTATACTGTGGGTATCCGTTGTACCGGACCTTGCAGAAGCCCGTTCAAGCGCAAATGGTTGGCGTAGCAAGCTATATACCTTGTTAGCCGGTCACTGGTACGGTACAAAGAAGCAATGGATTCATCAAAAGATTAGTCTCGCGCTGTTGGGTGCGTTGTACTTCATGATGGTCGTTTTTGTCCATTTCCTAATCGTTAGTGACTTCGCCATGAGTCTGATACCTGGTTGGAAAGACTCTATCTTGCCACCTTTGTACACCGTGACAGGATTCCAGTCAGCTTTGAGTATTATCTTGATAATAGCCTTTACCATGCGGAAGTGGGGAGGTTACGAGAAATACTTTGGCACCTCGGTTTTCTGGTCGGCCAGTAAAATACAAATTGGATTGACGCTCCTTTGGACCTACCACCTGTTTGCATTCTTCATAACTCTTTGGTACGGACGAATGGAATTAGAACAGAATATCCTGAGATACCTTATGTTTGAGTCTTATTCATGGATCTTCTGGTTGAATGTTATATTCATTTTCTTGATACCGTTTTGGATTCTAGTATGGAATCCAGTAAGGAAGACGGCTTGGGGGCCTGCATTAGCGGGAATATTTATACTTGTTGGTAATTTACTCTTCCAGATTAGGATATTTGTGGGGGCATTTAACGCTGGTGATATATATCATCTAGGTCTGTTTAGGGTGCCACCCCCAGTGTTTCCCGATGTATGGGATGTCTTTATCGTATTAGGCGGAATAGGCTTAGTTGCGTTCATATATCTAATCGGAACTAGAATCCTTCCAGCGCTGTCCGTTTGGGAAGTGAAGGAAGGAGCCATGTATCAGAAGATGGGTACTTTATACAGAGGAGAATATCTGGTTTTAGCCAAACCAGAATAAATACACTGGAAATATATAACGTTTACTTCTCTGGTCTAGGCTGTGAGAAGATACGAGGCATAGGAGCCAAAAATGCAGGAAGGTAGAGTCCTACCCGCCGAACAAGTTAATAGAGATTTGCTCCGATCCATTTTGGAAACACCTAAATGGTTTTGGCCAGTGGTCGGTATACTTGGTCTGATAGTACTTATAGCCGCGATAATTATCGGTTATATGATTAACCGTGGTCTCGGAATCACGGGTCTTAATCGTCCTATCTTTTGGGGATTTTTCATCACTAACTTCGTATTCTGGATCGGTATTAGCCATGCTGGAGTTATGCTATCTGCTATTTTGCGCTTAGCGAAGGCCGAGTGGAGAAGACCAGCTACAAGAGCTGCGGAAGTTTTGACTATTTTCTCTCTAATGACGGCTATGATTATGCCGATAATACACACTGGGAGGCCTTGGAGGATACTTTACTGGGCTTTCCCGTATGACTTTGCTCGCGGTATATGGCCGAATGTCCGGACCCCTCTAATTTGGGACCCTAGCGCTATCCTTACATACCTAACATCGAGCACTCTGTTTGTTCTCATAGCTTTGATACCAGATTTTGCAGTATTAAGAGACCGTACTACTGGCATATCGCACCGCATATATGGTTTGTTAGCGATGGGATGGGAAGGTAATGCTAGGCAGTGGAAACTGCAGATCATAGCAGGTGTGTTACTGTCTGCTTTGATATTACCAGTTTTCGTCTCCGTCCATAGTATCGTGTCGTGGGATTTCGGTATGGCAGTGGCTGCTAAATCGTGGCATTCAACCATATTTGCTCCTTACTTCGTTGTAGGAGCTGTCCATTCAGGTGTATCAGCAGTCGCCTTCGTCTTGATCTTATTGCGCTGGATGTACGGTTGGCAGGATTACATTCGTCATGAACATATCGACGGATTGGGTAGGCTTTTAGTCGTAGTAGCAACTGGTTGGTTCTATTTCTTCGTAATGGAAGTAATATTCGGTATTTACGGTCGCGAGGCTGACGAAATTGCAGTCAGGAGCTTGCAGTTTATTCAGGAACCGTTCCAGGCGTGGACAATCATATTCATAGTGACCACTTACTTTATTCCAGTAGCCTTGTGGTTGACGCGACGTGCTCGTAGGAATCTCTGGATAATGTCTCTGGCCTGTATATCGGTGAACGTGGGTATGTGGCTAGAGAGATACCTGATCATTGTTCCTGGTTTGGCTAACCGTACCGCTTTCACCTTTAGTTGGAACAGCTACGTTCCATCAGCTTATGAGGCTATAATAGTAGGGGCGACATTCGCATTTGTGTCAATGCTGCTTTTGTTGTTTAGTCGCGTTTTCCCTCTAATACCACTCTATGATATTAAAGAGGGAGATATACTTAAAAATGAATCCGTCAAGATTGGCAGGCGGGTTGTTCCGGCAGTCTTCAGAGAAGATTAGTTTTAGGAGATTTAACGAGGTAATCGTATGGCTAAACGTCCTATATTGGGTTTATTCAAAGATGCTAACGCGGCGGCAGATGCAGGTGACGCGCTAAAGTCGTCTGGTGTATCAGACAGGGATATTGATTTTCTAACTGACGCGCCGTATCCGGAAGGAGCCTTTGGAGAGCGAGAAGAGAAGCATAGATTATATTTGTTTCCATTTATAGGAGCGACCCTAGGTCTTTCTGCTGCAATTTTGTTAACATCCATGACCCAGTTGGCCTACCCATTGGTTACTGGAGGCAAGCCAATATTGGCACTTCCTGCTATGGCCGTAGTAAGTTATGAGGGGACAATGTTGGGGGCTATTTTGTTTACATGCCTGGGAGTAATCTTTGAATCGAGACTTCCAAAACTGAAGAGTGGATTATATGACACTCGTATAACCGAAGGTTATATTGGTGTTCTAGCAAGTGTTGAAGATGGAGACTTGGATCAGACAACGGGTATTCTTAATCAAGCAGGCGCCGTGGATGTGAAGACTGAAGGATAATAGTCGGAACATCGGATTTATATTGAAAAATTGGCAGAAATAATGAGAATGACCAGCCTTAAACGAATTAAAACAATTTTAATGGGTATATCTATAACTACCGTGTTGCTTACGGCTATGGGCTGTTCTCAAGGTTCATACCCCTTTGACAT
>JAPNTN010000156.1:0-5747 GCA_027249445.1 Dehalococcoidia bacterium
AAAAACTTGTTTAACCGTATTTCTCGACAATCGCTCCAAAGGCAGGCCCCGCTTTTTCTAGATCTTCGCCGTTCATGGCGGGAGTTATTTCTACTTTTGCATTAAATGCCAACCACCATGGCTCGCACACGTTTACCAGGTCTGCATTACTTTCCATGTTTACGAACAGCAAAGCGGTGCGACCACCATCTTCAGAAATAAAGTAAGCGGCCTCCGGTTGTAGATCACCCATAATTTGATTTAGGGTTTCACCTAGCTTGTTATTTTTAATCGCTTCATTGGTTGTAGCTGTATCGATACTTACTTTAACGAAAAACCTCATGAGGGAACTCCTAAATAATTATTGATTTGGTATGTTTTATCCTAAATGGAAGTATACCCGTGCGAGATGGGCTTTCAAGGGCAATTTTAAGAGCGATGAGTACATGATTGAATTCATATAAAAGTGGCGGCAGACAAGCATCCCAGTATACTGCCGACCCTCAAACTGCTAACCGCACAAAGGGAAAGATAGAGCGTGAGTGATTTAGACGATGAGCAAGGCTTTGACTTTAAAGTTAATTATTCGGAGTTTTTTTGTTAAGATAGTCAATGCATAACGCCTGTCCTTACTGGCTTTATTGTCGGTTGGTTGTTGTGCTGAGAAGGCGACCCGGTATACCAGTATCGGGTCGCCACCTTTTTACTAATCGTCATCCATACTAGAGATTTCTTCAATGACGTTACATCACTCTAGCCTGCGTTCGGGATTCCCCAAGAAGAAGCCCAATGACCATTCAACAGACTTCTCCAAGGATAATGGGGTGCCACTTTTAATTAGATGGTAATATAATCCAGCTATTAGGGAGTACGTAATATGTGCCCAGAAACAGAACGCCCGACCTGCCCAGACTGCAAAGATCTTATGATCCCTTATGTCTATGGATATGTCGGGCCACCGCCAGAAGATGGAGGACCTGATGATTACTTCATTGCTGGCTGCCTTATAGATTTCAAAATCCAGTATGGACCTAATAAGGGCGAACGGGGCGTATCACCTAAATGGGCATGCCGTACCTGCTATAACAGGGTTGAAGAGGATGCCAACGATTAAAATTGTGTCTGAAGTTTCACTAGTAACGGTAACCAGTCTCACTTTTATTCCCAAATCTGCCAATGGACAACACTGTATCCGAGAGGAGGACCCCGATAAAGTTTCTTCAGCACTGTTGTGCCTCAAGTAACGTGGGGTAGTGGAGCTACTCCCTAGCACTCCCGACAATTTCCTAATTTACCCAAAACAACCACGAAAAAAAGGCTCTGATTGTTGAGATCAGAGCCTTTTTATGGGTTAAAACGCCTTTATTTTGGGCACATTACGGCGGTATATTTTTGATGCTTGTGTTCTCGACTTCCTTAGTTTGAGAACCATGCCCCCGAATATAGCCCTCTGTCTGGAGGTCCAGCGGCAAACGGAACCAACCCTGACATTATCTCCCGAATAGACTCATTTGCATCATTCATATTTTGGCTACTCTGATAAACACCTATGACCGTTATCTCATCTTCGCCCGTAACAGCAACCGCAAATCCAATCACACCCTCTAATGCGAGCACTTGGCTCGACGTAGAATCTATTAACTTAGTTACCTCGTCCATTTTGCCTGGTTGCAAACTAATTACTGTTTTGGATATTCCTGGCATGTTCTACTCCTCTGATTTTATATTTCTAATAATACCAAACTTGAGAGTAATTAAAACCCAGGTCTCAATATACTGGGAACGTCGGGGGTATGCTTAATCACGACACGAACCGTTATGTAAACTTATATACTGTTATTACTACTTGAGTATTACAATAATACGCATTATACTAACTATTATTACGCATTATAGATGAACAGTATAAAGAACTTATACGCATATATGACAGACGCAAAAGATAACCGAGGAAAACCTACCAATGCCAAGCAAACTAGGCTAATACATAGGCTCGCCAGAGAAGGCTGGAACGGTAATGAGATCACAAAGTTTTTACCTACGTTGTTTGGAGACCATTCCCTGCATATCAGGGCAGTACAAAACCGAATAAAAACGCTTAGAGACAACCAGACCTTCTGGGACAGATTGAGCGCCACTGGTGAAGAATCGGCCAAAATTATGGAAGTTTTAAGAACCGTAATAGAAGACACCAAGGGCAAGAAACGATCATTCACTCAAGAAGAGGTAAATTGGGTTACCTGGATTCAAGGAATCGCTCCCAGCCTTCCTCCGTTATACGCATGGCGCTTTGCATCAAATTATTTAGCAGATATGGCTGAGGGGAAAAAGGATTTCAAAGAACTGGACACCTTCCTTGCTTCCAAGCCGTGGGAATCCCTAAGTCCTAATCTCGACTACGACAATATGCAAGATGATGACCTTGACAGAGAGTTGAGCGAATTGCTTATAGAAATCAGGGATTATATTGCTATGGCAGAAGATACCCAAATACGGGCGGGGATGGACGAATTAGCACAGCACAGACTCGAATTTGATGCAATGAGAATGGAAATCTCTGAAGACCCAGATGAACACTGGCAAGAGATGGATTGGGAAGAAACAAATATTGATGATACGGATATTAAAGATCTACTGGGCGAACAAATTGCACTTAGCAAAGAGCAAATGTCGATTAGCCGGGCTATATTGGAAGAACTTCAGAAGCTTACTAAAAACAAGGAGGATCTAGACGAAGAAAAATGGAACCCCTATAAATGGCCACACAACGACGGTTTACCATAGCGGATACCCATAAGAAGTGCTGACTAGGTGTGTGTTGCACCTAGCCAGCTAGACAACCTCGTACATTGTGGAACATACCCCTATTTAAAGGAGAGATTATCTAATGACTAGTATAAAGCAGAAGAAATCAAGAAGTGAAGGGGGACGTGGATATGACTAATAGAACAAAACCAACATGCCCCGATTGCAAAAGTATTATGATCCCTTACCTATACGGGATGCCAGCTGGGCCACCTCCGGAAGATGGTGGCGCCGACGATTTCTTTATAGCTGGATGCCTTCCCGACTTCCCATCACCGAAATGGGGGTGTCGGACATGCTGGAGAAAGAGCATATACGGAGATGATGACGCAGACGCCGAAAACTGAACCAGTGGTACAATCTTCTATTGGTAAAAGGGGTATTTTATGTATTAACAGCAAGGGTTAACAACTAGCATCAAGCGTATATAGCAACTTCAGATCACGTGGTTAAGAATAGAAAGGCATCAGCTAATGAGCAACAACAAAATCAATTTTATTGGATGGATACTTTTTATCGTTTCAGCGATAGGATTTATTATCGCAAGCGTCGGTTCATTTTGGTCAATGTTTGGTTCTGTATTTTTCTTAGTTGCATGTTTGATTTTTCTTATACCATTTCTCAGAAAAGCCTGACAGGTCGGATGCATTTCAATAATATCTTTACCCAAGGTCAATTTCAGGGTTTCCCAGCAACTCTCGATTGTGGTAATGGGCTTGTACAATCCTAGCCAGTATTGCAAGAACGGCTGCCGCACTGAAACTCCGAAGAGATGGTAGGTGTTCTATCTCAGTGAATCCTCCTACAAATAACACCAACGATGCAGCGATCAAAATCATCATTGAAATCTTCCATTTTCGATTGTGCTCGCCAATAAATCGTGTCATGAATCCTCCTCACTACAGGTTTATTCACCTGCATCAAATACGTTTTATGTCTAAAGTGTAACTATAGGTCATTTGATACCACTAGTTATTAAGGTAAAATTTACATTTGTTCCACACTAAGAGCAGCTAAATTGACCTAAACGACTCCTCATCCGATAGAACACTTGAAGTTACCTTAGGCTTGAAGAAATGTTGTCAAAAGGGAGTAAGCATGATATTTGCAGGCAAAGTCGCACGTATTTTGAGATATCTTGTTACGGAGATATTGATGCCTATAACTGTCCCTGCAATAGTAATAACAAGTCTAGACAAAAAAATCAGACGATTGCCAGAGCTAAGCAGGACAACTTTCAGGATTAGCTTTGTCATGATATGCGGTCTGATTATCATCGCAATAGTCTATTTTCTTTTTGTTTAAAACGATGTTTGTCTAAATATATACGTCAGATTCATCCAGCATCATGCTGAGCATACGAAAATGACGAATATATTCTGTGGACTAGCTATTAATGGGATTTAATATCCTAGTATCGGAGGGTCGACATTCCTCTGCCATCCCTCCGATACTAGCTCATCATCTGTTTGAAGGGTTGATGGTGTTCAGGGTAACAGATGATGAGCTAGCTTTTAGACTTAAGATTACTCTCTAGGCATTTCAATCTACCCGAAAGAATTTAGTGAAATGATCGTAGATTTGGTCTGGGACCTCTTCCTGGATATAGTGTCCACATTGTAAGGGATCAGTCTCTACTATGTTATCTGCATAATCACGCCACACATTAACAAATGCCTCGGAACGCTCTTCAGACTGACCTCTCGCTCCCCACACAAGTAGTAACGGCTGCGTCACCTTCTTATCCTTGTCTGCTGTATCCATTTCCAAGTCACAAGTGGCTGTTGCCCTGTAGTCATTACATGAACCAGTAATCGTTTTGAGGGTATAGCACCGGATATACTCGTTTAGTGCATCCTCTGTCAGAAATCCAAGCCCCGTGCCTCCACGTATAACCATACGACTCGTCAGGAAGAACTCCGCTGAAACCGCACTGATCATTCTTTCCGGCAGGGGCGCAGGCTGCGCCATGAATCCCCAATGCCATGTGCGTATGACCCAGTCTTTTGAAGTATTATTCCATACAAAATGATTTGGCAATACATCCATTAAACAAACCTTGAGTATTCGCTCAGGATGATCTATACACATGCGATGAACAGTACGCCCACCTCTATCATGGCCAGCAACATAGAACTCTTCATAACCGAGAGTAGCCATCACTTCAATCATATCTAATGCCATTTCACGGAAGGAATAATTAATATGATTATCACCAGGTTCTGGAAGTGAGCTATCTCCGTATCCACGGAGATCAGGTATAACCACGTGATAATTCTCAGATAGTCGTCTGGCAACCTTATGCCAACTCACATGGTTCTCTGGATTGCCATGTAGCAGCAATAAAGGTGGACCAGCACCCCCGTGACGCAGGCGAATTACAGCTCCGGAAGTTCGGATATCTTGATGTTTGAAACCAGGAAAAAGACTAGCTATAGCACTAGTCCCACAGTTGGTCGGGTCAGCGTAGTAGTCGTCCGACGTGATGTCCCTGATTATATGCCCCTTTTTCATATTGTTTGTCTTCTCCTAATTCTCATCGTCATACCAGCGAGTATAGCGTGATAGATTTAAAATGCAGACGCCATTATGGTCCAGAATTCGAACATTAATGCTACACCGCTAGTACCACAACCAAGAGATTAATCATACGGAAAAATATCCTAGGAAATTGTATTAAGATTCCTAGTAAAATAACAGCAAGCATTGCTTGATAGGTCGAAACAGACTATCCTGTCACAATATCGCCTCGCTGACCCAAATGGTTATATATGAGAAGTAAATTAAGCAAATATCTAATAGCTGGACTGATAATGGTCTCACTAATTATCTTTTTTATTGGCCAAGAGGCCCAATAATGAGAATATCTCTATATATAGTCACGATGCTAATAGGAGCAGTAGCAGGGTTAGCCATCTGTAAATTGATATCCTAGAAACCTGTGTAAGATATCTCTAATGTTA
>JAPNTN010000157.1:0-3836 GCA_027249445.1 Dehalococcoidia bacterium
AAGGAAACATTTTCCGGTTTTTTCAGAAAAGTTGGACCTACTGGGAGGTCGTCAGGGTTATAAGTATCCTGCATGGAGCCGATGTAAGGGGAGTGCGGTTCAACGCAACTCACGTACATTACGAAGGGTTGATCTTTGTTTTCATCGATAAATTCAGCAGCTCGATCCCCTAAGTAAGGGGCCATCTGATATTCAGCGGCATAGGTAACAAGGTTATTATGACTAAACGTATCAATCTCTCCGACCGTTCGGTCGGGAGCGAAGCCGTTGTCCACGAGATGTTGATGATAGTCACTTCGATTCGATAAGGGTCCTCCACGGATGAATTTTCCTTTGTATCCATCCTCGGTACTGACCCATTTTTTGAAACCATGTTGTGGGATATCGCCGTGTCCCAGGTGCCACTTACCGAGGTACCCGCAGGTGTATTCAGAGGAGATCATTTCTGCGATCACTTGTATGTCGTCGGAGAGTTCTATTCCGTTAAGTACTGGCCCAGCTTGGTGTGGGTAAAGGCCGGTCATTATGGAAGCCCGCGATGGAGTGCAAACCGGCTGTGTAACATAGGCATTTCGGAATATGAAACTACGAAGTGCGAGGGCGTTCAGATTTGGAGTATCAATCCAATCGTTGCCGTAACATGCCATAGTATCTTGACGTTGCTGGTCACTAAAAATGAAGACCAGATTTGGTTTATTCGCCATTTATTTTTATCTCCCGTTTTACTGTAATAGTTCGATGTTGGTATCAGTTGTCACAACATCTTGTACACATCGGAATCCCAGGTTACCAGTGGAGCTGTCGGGTGTATTGGAACTCCTGGCAGACACTCTGTAGCGGTTACAGTATGACTCATGACACAGATATGAGCCACCCTTCATACTCTTATGGGTCCCGGTAGGAGATCCCTGAGGATCCCTTAATCTTTGATTAGTGTGATCTATACTAAACCAGTCGAAACACCATTCCCAAACATTTCCAACCATGTTGTACAGTCCGAAATTATTGGGTTTAAAGGCTTTAACAGGTGCTGTTCCCAGATAGCCATCGGTCTGAGTGTTGTGTTCCGGAAAGCTGCCTTGCCATATGTTACAAAGATGTTTTCCTTTGTGTGTGAGTTCATTTCCCCAAGGATATGTCATCTGTGGCAAGCCACCTCGAGCGGCAAATTCCCATTCCGCTTCAGTGGGCAATCGTTTGCCAGCCCAATTACAGTATTGAACAGCGTCATTCCATGATATGTGCACAACTGGATGATTTTTTCGGTTTCGTATACTTGATCCCGGTCCTTCGGGATTCTTCCAGTTTGCGGAGTTGACCACCCACCACCAGGGCGTTTCTACCGGATGATTTTGGACTGTCCGAGCAATATCAGGTGATACTAAGCCCTTGAATACAAATGACCATCCGTAATGTTCTGCTTCTGTAACATAACCAGTATTTTGTACAAACTTTCTGAACTGGGTATTTGTTACACTGCAGGTATCGATGTAATAGGGTTTTAGATGTACATCTCGTATAGGGCCTTCACCGTCTGATGGGTAACCTAGCGTGTCATCGGTACCCATTGCGA
Organism: Dehalococcoidia bacterium; assembly: GCA_027249445.1. Classification (GTDB taxonomy): domain Bacteria; phylum Chloroflexota; class Dehalococcoidia; order Lucifugimonadales; family UBA3495; genus UBA3495. The sequence continues at coordinate 1,574 of JAPNTN010000157.1, forward strand.
AGGTACCTCCGCTAATATAAGCCATTCCTACGGGAGAGCCTGAATTCACAAGTGTATGTTCAGTAGGATTTATGACGCTTCGTTTTATTCCATTGCCTGCATTCCTACTTGCTGAGCAACACGGGGATTTGGATTTATCCGGCATTACCGTACTTTCCTAAACATAACTGCCATATGATATCACCTAATATATGATCAGTTTATGCAGAGTGCCTGTTAAACTGTACTAAATACCTAGAAGCCGTAATGAAGCCATAATGTTCGGGAGTTTGTATGACTCAAGATATATCATCGGAGGACAAATATCCCAGATCTCGTGTTTCCGTTTTGGATATTCACATGTCCTATATCGATGCTGGAGTAGGGGACCCAATAGTCTTCCTGCATGGTAATCCCACATCCTCTTATCTGTGGCGTAATATTATTCCCCACTTAGAGGGGGTTGGTAGATGTTTGGCTCCTGATTTGTTGGGTATGGGGGACACGGATAAATCTCCCACGGGCTCATATAGGTTTATTGATCACCGTAGATATCTTGATGCCTGGTTCGATGCAATGGACTTGAAGACTCATGTAACTCTAGTGCTTCATGATTGGGGATCGGCACTTGGATTTGATTGGGCAAACAGAAATCAAGACCGTATTAAGGGAATTGTTTATATGGAAGCAATTGTCCAGCCATTAACGTGGGAAATGTGGCCAGAACTTTCCAGGAATATCTTCCAAGGTATGCGGGGAGCTACTGGCGAAGAGATGGTCTTGGAAAGAAATCTGTTTGTTGAGCGGATTTTACCCGGGAGCATAATGCGGTCTTTGAGCGACAATGAGATGAATGTATATCGGAAGCCTTACCTTAATCCGGGAGAAGCTCGCTTGCCTACTCTAACGTGGCCAAGAGAAATACCTATAGACGGAGTGCCAGAAGACGTTCATAACATAGTAGGTGATTATGCCAGGTGGCTGCAGTCGAGTCCTATTAGAAAATTATTCATCAATGCGGACCCGGGGGCAATACTAATCGGGTCTCAGCGTGAATTCTGCCGCACATGGAGCAATCAGGATGAGGTAACTGTGCCTGGCATTCATTTCTTACAGGAAGATTGCCCAGAGGATATTGGTCAAGCCATAGGGGATTGGTACGCTTCAATCTAGACTTTGCCATGGCTAGTTTGTCGGGAACGCTGGCGTGAGATTACCTTAGAAAAAAATGGTAGATAAGGATGCCTAGGATTAAACCTTTCGTGAAAGCTAGCCAGGCTAGCCAATAGGTAGATAGGCCAAGTTTCCGTTGGATGAAATATACTGCGCTCTTATGCCAGGTGATAATAAACATGCTGCCTATTATAATAGCCGTTTCCCTTTGGGTCGAACCTGTAGTTGTATATATAGACTGTTGTGCAGACGAAGGTTCAATTTTCCAATCGTTCTGGATGTGTTGCTAGTTAGCCTTGATCCAGTCGGTTAGATTATTTTGAAACTCTTGGTATCCGATCCCAATTAACGCGCGCATCGAGAAATCAACCGACCCACTTCTGGTGCTATTGGTTATCAGCTCTAGTAGTTTTGGGCCGCCAAATTCATCTATGAAATACGTTACGGCCATTTGTGCTTGCGAATATTGAAGGTTAACATCTTCTCCACTGCGTCGATTCCAATCTTGCACTCTTTCTAGTGATGATAACGGAAATAAATTGTCATCTTCAGCTGCTAGTCTAGCCCAATATCCTCCATCGTGTGGGACGACTTTATTTTCGATCCACTGGGCTAACCCTTCATTTAACCATATAGCAAGTACTTCCCATCGTTCATTAAGTGTCTTGTTTATGTATGAATGAGTGTATTCGTGGGAGACCATTCGCAATTGCCATGAATAATCTCCTGTAGAGAGATCAGCGTAGATTCCTCCGTAACATCGGTCTATTGCAACTCGAGTAGGATTGCACGCGGATATGAAGAATCCTGCGGGTTGGAAACCTCCGCTATCTATATTTAGGAACTTTCTGACCTTATCGAAACTCTCGGTGTCCTCAATAAGATAGAGGTCAGGGTAGTGAGCGAGACTGGTCTTTAGCTCACTGTTTAATATGGCAGCGGTTTCTGATATGTGGTTATGAAGGTCTATGACTAGTTCGTGAGACAGGGCTTCTGAAAAATATGTGCTCCTTTCACTAGATTGATATTCTTTAAGGTATAACCCTCGGTAAACGGAGTCGAGTGGTCCAAATGTGAACGTAGGAGTAGGTGGTACAGCAGTAGGAGTAGG
>JAPNTN010000158.1:0-5216 GCA_027249445.1 Dehalococcoidia bacterium
CTTAGCCATATTTGTCATTAGTGCCACATTGCCATTGGACATGGTAGAAATGATGTATTTACCTTTAAGTCTGTACAGACCTGGTACTGAGTCTACCCAGGGTTTAAGGTTATGCCAGAATAGATTCATTGTCTGTTTCTCGGACTCAGATAACCCTGATATATCGAATTCGCTCAACGTGTCTTCAAGTCCCATTCTGTGAAGCGCATCGAGATTCGTCCAAGGTAGTTCTCCGTTACTAACTTTATCCATATATGGTCTATATTTTCTTCTCCATGCATCAGCAAAAGAAGACCAGTCTCTTTCAATACCTTTCGTTTCCCCAAATCTCTCGCATTGCAATGTAATACTGGTACGCCAATCTACCACTGTCCCGAATACATCAAAGATAAATGCCTTTACATTGCTGGTATCCATAATGATCTCCCACAAATCAATATTTAGGATTCTAATCTGGGCAAAAGGTGAGGTGTTATTTTACGGCTGTTCGGATCTCATCATAATCCGGTTCAACACCTGGATTTGGAGCTATCCATTTGTATTTAATTACCCCGTCTGGGTCCACTACTACAATAGCGCGGTTAGCAGATACGTAGCCTTCTAACCCAGATAAATTATTGAATGTTACGTCATATTCCGTTACCACTCTGCGGTTAAAATCACTCAGAAACGGATAATCAATATTATTCTTATCTGTCCATTCTTTTTGCGCAAAAGGTGAGTCGACTGTAATCCCAATAACCTGGCAATTCAAATCGTTGAATTGTTGAAGTTGGTCTTGAAAAGTACACATTTCTTTGGTGCATAAGCCTGTGAAAGCACCCGGGAAAAAAGCCAGCACTACGTTTTTCCCTCGGAATTCTATAAGTGATCTGCTATTTTTATCCGCATCATATAAAGTGAAATCAGGGGCGGTATCGCCTACTTCTACAGCCATTGGGAGTTCTCCAAATTTTATATTTTTGTCCCGAGCATATGTGTCTGGTGTCGTCTAGCGACGAGTTCCATCCATGCTCACTCCACATGCTAACACATATGGTTTTTTTGGCATATTCAGAGTGGGATTGGATTGTGATAGACTGACTCAACGCTAGAGTCTGGAGTGTTTTATGTTTTTTGATTCAAGACGTTCTACTGTACATGCTACTAATGGTATGGTCGCTACAAGCCAACCATTGGCGGCTATGGCTGGCTTGCAGATTTTGATGCAGGGTGGAAATGCTGTTGATGCTTCCGTAGCCGCAGCGGCAGTGTTAAATGTTGTTGAGCCAGAATCAACTGGAATCGGTGGTGACATGTTTGCTCTAATCCGTAATGCTAAAGATGGTGTTGTACACGCTTTGAACGGCAGTGGTAGAGCTCCGGCTGCGGCCTCTCCAGATGATCTATTGTCTCAGGGATTTCAACAAATACCGGACAGCGGAGTCTATTCCGTATCGGTGCCTGGTACAGTGCATGGTTGGGAAACCATCTTAAATGCTCATGGAACCATGACACTAGCTGAAGTGCTTGCCCCTGCCATAAAGTACGCTGAAGAAGGATTTCCCGTTACTGACATAATATCGTACCAATGGGCTAGTCAAGCTCAAAAACTAGCTCAATACCCGTCAGGCCAGGAAATGTTAAAAAATGGTAGAGCACCGAGGCCTGGGGAAATAATGAAACTCCCGACCCTTGCGCGCACACTAAGGTTGGTTGCCGAAGGTGGAGCCGAAGCCTTTTATACAGGTGAAGTGGCTGCGAAAATTGCTAGCTTCATCCAGGAAAACGGAGGGTGGTTGTCTGTCGATGATTTGGAGTCACATACTTCCGATTGGGATGAACCTATTAAGACTGACTACAGAGGGGTTACCTGTTGGGAATGTCCTCCAAACGGCCAAGGAGTCGTAGCTCTTGAAGCACTGAATATTGTAGAAGGATTCGATATAGCTAGCATGGGTCCTCAGTCATCCGATGCTTATCATCATCTGATAGAGGCGACGAGACTTTCGTTTTCCGATGCTTATCAATATGTGGCTGATCCGAGAAAAGCCTCTGTCCCTACATCTGACCTGATCTCTAAAGATTACGCAGATGTTAGAAGGAGTTTGATAGATCCAACTAAGGCTATGAAAACAGTTCCTTATGGAAAGCCTTTTGGAGGTAGCGATACCGTCTATATTAGTTGCGTTGATGGCGCTGGGAATGCTTGTTCATTCATAAATAGTGTATTTAACAACTTTGGTAGTGGTTTGGTGGCACCGGATACTGGTGTTGTACTCCAAAACAGAGGAGCTTTATTTTCTCTTGATAAAAGTCATCCGAACATATTAGAACCTGGGAAACGACCGTTCCATACTATTATCCCAGCTATGGCTACTATTGGTGAAGAATTGTACCTCTGTTATGGTGTTATGGGAGGTTTCATGCAACCTCAAGGTCACCTTCAGGTTATATCCAATATGGTGGACTTTGATATGGATCCACAAGAATCATTGAATGCTTTGAGGTTTATGGTGATGGGAGATGCTGTAGTTTTAGAAGAGGGGTTATCTCCAACTGTGATTAACGATCTGCAAAATCGTGGGCATGATATTAGATTTGCTGATGGATATACCAGGGTCGGTATGGGTGGCGGGCAAGTGATAATGCGAGACCCTCATTCTGGTGTATTGAGTGGTGGGTCAGAACCTCGCAAAGACGGATGCGCAATTGGCTGGTAGCCCCTAGTATTGAAATTCTTCTCTTACGGGACTGAATACGTCTAGTGCCTTGGCCGGGGCGTCCCCACATTTTGCATAGTGTTCGATATTGCCTGGGATGATGTACATGTCACCTGGCTTCAATATCTTTACTTCACCCCCTATTCCCATTTCTAATTCGCCTTCAACAACTATTCCAGCTTGTTCGTGGGGATGGGTGTGATTTGGCACTTCTGAATTTGCGTCGATGCTTACAAGAGAAAGCAGCATATTATCGCCCCAGAACGTTTGGGTTCTTGCTCCTTCGATTAGTTCTTTAGATTCTCTGCTGGCGGCGTCTTTAAAATAAGACATTACGTACCCCTTGTGTAAATTTTTATGTTGGTGTGGTGACTCATATCCATTCAAGTCGCCGAGACACTACTATTTAGTATTTGGAGAAGGTCCCATCTTCAACAGTGATAAACTCTAATAAGGCATATTTCCCCGATTCGTTAGCCGCACGAGCCCGCTGCATTGCAGGGATTATTTCTGATGGGTCAGTGATTTTTTCACTGTATGCTCCGAGAGCTTTGGCTACCTCTGAAAACTCTCCTGAGAGACTCTTGGTATTGTAACGTTCGATGGCAGTGGGCATACGACTGTTTGCATAAATACCCATAGTGTAATTGTTCATTACTATAGTTGTGATAGGTATTCCTTCCCTGACCGCAGTCTCTACGTCTAGTCCTACCATTCCAAAAGCTGCGTCACCCATAAAGTTGATTACTTGCTTATCCGGTGAGGCTAGCTTCGCTCCGAAAGCTAATCCGAGGCTGTAGCCTAGCTGAGTGGATTTCCCCCATCCTATGAAACTTCGTGGTGCCCTTGCTTCCCAGAATGGAGTTACCTGTTCTCTAGAACTACCCGATTCATGGGTAACTATCGTGTTATCAAGATCCACCGCTTTCATTATGTCCCAAATAACCCGATAAGGATTTATTGGTATTTCGTCAGAGGTTAAACGTGGCATCCATTGATCAAGCCAGTGTTGTTTATGCTGCTGTATTTTAGTGGTCAGTTCTGTATCAGGGGTCCGTGGTGCATTATCGCTGCTGTTTCTTATACCTTCCATGAATTGGTTTAGAACTAATTTAGCGTCGCCAACTATGGGATGTTGGCTCTTATAGTCTTTGTTTATATCACTATCTGAGTTAGTCGCGTGTATTATAGTTTTCCCAGGTGGTATAGGGACTGTGTAATTACTTTTCGTAAAACTTGCACCGATTCCAAAGACTAGATCAGAAGCATTCAGAAATTCGTGTACTGCTTCTGTGGTGCTGGATCCTCCGATACCTAGTGATAATGGATGATTTTCAGGAAATGCACTTTTACCTTCTAGTGTAGTTATCACGGGTATTTGCAGGTGTTCTGCTATGGTCAATAATTCCTGGGTAGCATCCGAATAAAGCACGCCCTGTCCCGCGAAAATGACTGGTCGTTTGGCTGATAATAGGGCATCTACCGCTTTATTAACAGATTCAGGATCTCCAGCAGTCCGCAGTATCATTGGAGGTTCATAGTCGAAGTCTTCTTCACCTATCTCTTCTGTGTGTAGATCCCCCGGTATCTCTAGTAATACTGGTCCCGGTTTACCAGATCTTAGATGGGTATAGGCACGTCTCATTAGTTCTGGGACCCGGTCAGCAAAGTTTATTTGGGCAGCCCATTTGGTAATACTCTGGTAGCTTATTGTTGGGCTGAAAACAGGGTCAGTGTTACTTCTTCTCCGCGATGCGCCAGCTGGAAGGAGTAGTATAGGAACTGAGTCTGCATATGCTTGAGCGACCCCGCCAAAAGCGTTTTCGGCACCAGGTCCCGCTTGCATCAAAAATATTCCAGTTTTCTTGCCGTTATTTATTCTTGAGAAACCATCGGCCATATGGATACCAGTTCTTTCTTGCCTAAAAACTATAGGCCGTATCCCCGCTATTGCAGCTGCTTCTATCAGTGGGTTTGAAGGCATGCATCCGATCCACTCGACTCCTTCAAGCTTGAGGACGTTGGCTATGGCGGTAACTCCATCCATGACTAAACTCCTTATATTTGATGGGTTTTCAAACCTTGCAACTAACGTTGGCCGTGTGACCATTGGTTTCGACCATTATACATAGTCTTTGTTGTTAGGACATGAATTCCTGAAGAATCACGCTATGGAATGCCCCAAGAAACAATTCGTGTTGGATTAATTTCAATAATAGGGTTCCTATCTATGTCCATATTATTGTATTGGGGATACTTGATCTTCAGTAAATCGATTGCTTTTGAATGTGTTGAGCCTGTCTCTATGACGCTTGCATTACCCATGACGAGTAAATACCAGAGTTTTTGCCAGTTATTATCGTATTGATCTATAACGAGGGAGACTTTGGGGTTACATAGTATATTCTTGACTCTCTTTAAATTAGTGAGCTTAACGGTTTTAGGTTTTTGATCAAGTACAGAGAAAATGGCATTTCCGTCTGAGACACAGCATACTGGTATAACATGGGGAAT
>JAPNTN010000159.1:0-12959 GCA_027249445.1 Dehalococcoidia bacterium
ATCCAGATTAGTCCAGACGCAAATACGAGTTTGCAAACTGGGGATCGAGTTATCCTAGACAATAGGGTTAAATGCGGAGTATGCCAAGAATGCATTCAGGGGTCAGATAGGTACTGCGGTGCTCAAAAAAGATTTGGGGTGGACCTAGACGGTGGCCATGCCGAATACATCAATGTGCCGGCGATGAACGCATATACCATTCCTGACACCATGACTCTAACGGAAGCTGCAGCCCTACCGTTAGCAGCCCACACAGCCTGGCACTGTCTGATTACTCAAGGCCAAATTCAACCATGGGATGACGTTCTGATACATGCCGCCAGCAGCGGAGTCGCTAGCATGGCAATCCAAATTGCCAAAATGATAGGGGCACGGGTTATAACTACAGCAGGAGTTGACTGGAAAATAGCCAAAGCCAAAGAACTAGGCGCCGACGACGTAATAAACTACAGAGAGACTAAAAGTATTAGTGAAGAAGTAAAAGCATTAACCAACGGCAAGGGTGTCGACTTGGTCTTTGATGTAGTCGGGGCAGACGTTTGGGAAGAGAGCTTACTTTCATTGAAATCTGGAGGGAGGCTAGTAATTACTGGCGTCACATCTGGCGCCCGTACAGAAATGAATCTTTCCATACTTCAGGGAAAACCCCTTCATCTTATGGGAAGTGGTAGCAGAAGCAGGAAATCGTTTGCAGAAATGATGAAAGTCATCAATCAAGGTTCTATACATGGAATAGTAAGCCAAGTATTCCCGCTAGAATCTGTTGCTGATGCACACCATACAATGGAAGATAGAAATTTCTTCGGGAAAATCGTCATTGAAAACTAGACCGGCCTAGACAGTCAATTAATTGTAGCCAAAGTGATACAAACTAGTTAGAATACCCGATGCACATAAGCAAGCATGAAACGCCAGTTTATGTAATGTCAAATATTCTTGGGAGAAGAAGATAATATGAAGATTGCCCGATATTTAGCACACGGCCAAATAAGTTACGGCGTCGTGGAAGGTGATTCTGTAAAACAACTTAGCGCTAGCCCTTTCGAAGATTACACCATCACTGACCATACCCACAAACTCTCTGAAGTGAAAATACTTGCGCCCTGTATCCCACCAAAAATACTGGCTATCGGATTGAATTATTCAAGCCATTTACACGACAGACCAGGTCCAACTGAGCCAATGGTGTTCTTTAAGACCGCTATATCCGTCATTGGGCCTGACGATACTATAATTCGACCGAAGGATACGGCCAGGCTAGACGCCGAATGTGAACTAGTAGTAATAATAAAAGACACATGTAGAAATGTCTCTAAAGAAGACGCTATGAGCCACGTATTAGGATATACATGTGGAAATGATGTGAGTGCCAGAGATTGGCAACGAGAAGACCGGAACTGGTGGAGAGCTAAGTCCTCCGATACATTTTCTCCAGCTGGCCCTTATATAGTTGATGATATTGACCCAAGTAACGTACGTGTAATGACTAGAATAAACGGCACAGAAGTACAAAATGAGAGCACGTCATACCTAATATTCGACATACCGACATTAATATCATACTGTTCAAAATTTATGACCCTTGAGCCCGGGGATATGATCTACACAGGAACCCCTGGCGAGCCAGGAGAAATGAAAGACGGAGACGTATGTGAAGTCGAGATAGAGGGGATCGGCATACTGAGCAATACAATCAAGGTTGCCTGATGCATAGGAAACCTAGGCAGATTCACAATATTAATTAAATGGCCCTAAAAATCACTAGTTGGCCTGAGAGTTCCTGACGCCTGACTCTCAGGCCAGACCAATTCCATAGATCCATTCTGCCACTGAACTAAAGGCATTGATCTATTAATAGGTTTCCCTGACATCGGATCAACCTTAAACCGTCCGAAAAAAGTCGTAAAATCTGCATCTACTGCAACATCTCTCAATATATTTTGGCTTAAAGAACCCGCCATCTCAATGATATGTTTTACGACTACCCCTACCGAATATGCCTGGACCATCGGGTAATCTACAGGCATCTCTGAGTTTTCTAACAAGGAAGAAATCACATCTGAATTATTGGGGCCAACATCCACTGTATAGAAAACATCTTTATGCCACTGAACCGGCCCGACAAAACCGTTAGCGTCTTCTTCAAGGACCTCTGCGAATCGACTAATTCCTGCAACAACGAAAACACACAACTTAATAGCTGATTTAGATTTGCTATCTATAATTTTTTTCGCGATCATAAGATCCGGTTCTATCCTGCCTACGCAAATCAGAATATCAGGCTCGCAGCGCATCACTGAGTTCAATAAATCATCAATCCCAAAATCATGAGGATCATATTCGCATGATAGAACGTTACTAAACCCATAATCATCCAGCTCCCGGCACACTCCGGATGAAACTGATCTCGAGAAACGCCCTTTGTTCGCAACTACAACCGCATAAGTGCTAGCATCCGAAATATGAGCTTTCACAGCGCAAGGAAGACCAGAAAGATATTCTTCTGCCGATGTTAAGACCCCCATCACATATTTATAACCCTTCTGATAAATATCATCGGAGGATCCTCCTTGATTCCATAAAATCTTATGGTTAGTATCCGCTACACTGGCTGCTGCTATAGAAAGACTACTACCGTATGGTCCAATCAATATATCTACTTTGTCTTCTTCAATAAGTCTCGTCACACAGTCTCTAACCGATGTTAATCTACTATGATCGTCATAATGAATGAGAGAAACCGGTAATGTAGCACCTTTATCTTTTACAAAAATACCACCTTCGCGATTTACATCTCTGATCCAGGATGTAACACCATGTAAGGCCTGAGCCCCTTGTACATTGAACTCCCCAGACAGCGATGCCGGCATCCCAAAAAGTATGACATTCTCAGAAGACTCTTGCATAGACTACAACCATATGTGGAGGCTCAATTTTATTTTGGTGCTTTAGCCTTAAAGATACCAAATGAACTTGTATAGCCATGTAGAAAAGTAGTTCCACTTACCGGTCCGATTTCACCATTGCAGAAAAATCCCCCGAGTGGAACATTACCCAATGATGTGTGAAAAATCTCCGTATCGTGATTCGGAGTGCCGTACAAATATTGGCCGCGACCTAAGCATGAAAATAGAAGTGCCCCAGATAAAGCATTCTCTCTGTTCTCAGATGAATACCTGTTTAGGACTGCCGATATATCCGCTGAGGAAGTTTCAGCATCCCTAAGATGGAATTGGACCAACTGCCCTTCTTTGAGCATCTCTCCAATAGCCAAGACACCCGTATTTTCATCCATGCCCATCACATTGCGGATCAGAAAATCCCCTTGTTGAGGTAAATCAATCATTTCATCCATCACTACACCCAAGAATAACGAGGTCCTCATCAAATTACGATCCCTATCATCAAGTGATTGAAACAACTCCCTCAAAACATTCATTGGTGTTTCATCATCTAGCTTCAGTAACATATTCTGTCGACTTTCAGTAATCCTCATAGTGTTTCCGATTGGCCTGCACCCCTGCGCCACTACTGTATCTACTTGTACGTTGCCAGTAAGTGCTACACCTATGGCACCATCCCTATATACGGCACTGCCTAGGAACAAAGCATTCTGGCCATGCTGTTGACCACCACTTGCCAAACCACCTATTTTAGGAGAATCACCGAATGCAAAGTCCAAACCGAGGATTAAATTCTGGCACGGAAAACTCATAGGATCTGCCAGGATGATAAACTGCGGGTCAGCACTTTTAGCAACATTAATAAGATCCTGCCAGGTGTCAGGTCCCGAATCCAAGTCGGGCAAACTGTCAGGGGCAAGATAAAAAGGACTAATATCGACTCCGGGTAAACTCGCTACCGTCAGAGAAACAGCAGGGGCCTGCTCTACTTCGATTCCGCCCCCGATTATTCCGCCCCCCGAACACCCCAGCAAATTGCAGTCTCCTAATTTCTCATACACTAAACTTGGGATATCTTCATATGCACCTGAATAGTGAGGCGATACAAACAAACAGGCAAAGTTAATCTCGTCATCCCCAATATCAGTTTTTACGCTCAAAACACATTCAGATATTGCATCTTCTATAACAGGCGCACTAGAGATTGCCGAAGACCACTTCATATTCATACCCTCAAATAATCATTCAATAAATAATGGAGAAAATTCACTCCATTTTCAGGCTATACCCTCTCACTCGTTGAAACTTTTGGCACGATTAATCACCGGATTCGGAGCTGGGTCAACGCCTCGTACCAAGGCTAGATAATAACTAACATAGTCTCCCAACGCTAGCATATTCAAAATTTGGCTCAACATGCTGTGCGAATCACCCTCAATTGTCTGAAAAGGTATTTCATATTCAGAAAGCATTTTTCCCAAAATATCATACCTTGATAGAAGTCGATCATCTCCGATGGATGGCCGAAGCAGTATGATGAATCTTTCGTCGTTATGATCACTAGCATACGCTTCAATACTGTTGTGTAATAGTTCTGGTATTGTTTCATAAAATGCCCACGACTTTGAGTTTTCATTTATTTGAGTCTTCCACCGCCGCGCCATACCCGTGAATATACCCCCGCCATAGATTACAGGTGATTTCGATAGACAGTTCGTCGCCAACTGCTTTGCAAGATTGGTTTCATAGGATACATCTTCTTTCAACCCATTTACTGTCGCTGTTAAAAATGCAATGGAATCTCTTACGTCATCCCCATCTACTGAGATTATCCCAAGTCGAGAAAGTGCACCCAGAAGCAAGACCAAGCTATACGCCACAGCTGATCTTGGCTCAGATGCCAAATCAACTGTAAGAATCATCTCGTTTTTAGATTCGGCCTTACTGACTAGAGCACCTCCACTTCCTATGACTAAAAACTTCGCTCCATAGCTAGCAGCTTCATCGTATAGTGCCAATGTTTCCTCAGTCTGCCCTGAATAGCTACATGCCACTACCAAAGTAGAACTATCTATCTTCATAGGCAAAGAGAAGTCTCTGACAACGGATATAGGTACCGTCTTCTGAGCAGAAGCCATGTCTATAAGTAGATCGCCCGCTATAGCAGATCCACCCATGCCAATGATTACAACATTTTTAATTTCGCGACTATCGATATTGACTTGTAAAAGCTTAGTCTTAGACCAGGCTTCTATACATTGACCTGGCAAACGGAACAATCGGTCCCGGAGACCAGAAACATCAATTGAGGGATACAGAGACTGATCATCTAATAAACCTTGCATGTACCTATCACTCGTCTCGGAATCCATTCGCACTCTCTCCCATCGAAATGTTTGTAGGATTTCTCGCTATATTCGAGAATATAAATTAATTTCCTCAATTCGATTACATTATATATAATATTCAGTAAACGATGATTGCCAAACAAAAAACTTAATCATCATCTAAAATATTAGTAATTGGAAGAATACCTCTAAAAATATTGACAATAAGTTCTGTCTGCAATAATCTATTCTTACCTTATAATCACTACTAAACTAGTGATTAATTCTAGCTATTTTATATAGCTGGCATTCCTCATATTAAACAACATAAATAGGCTTAGAGTAGGAGGAGCACATGGCTAACAACGACATCGCGTTAATGACACACTTGCTGCGCCGCGCTGGATTTGGTGCTAGCAGAGCCGAAGTAGAGTCAAGGTCAGCTCAAGGATACGAAGCTACAGTAGAAGAGCTATTGAATCCAAACGATCACCCTGGTATAGAAGAAGATCTTCTGTTCAGGTATCAACCCGCTTATAACGAACCAGCAGCGATAGAAACCAATGTCCAGCAGTGGATGTACTACATGATCAACAATCCGAGGCAATTGCAGGAAAAAGTTGCCTTATTCTGGCACATGATTTTCTGTGCAGGTCATAGCAAGATTGATAGTGGTCAAGAAATGGGATTAATGATCAAGATGTTTAGAGAAAACGGTATGGGTAACTTTAGAGATCTACTCATGCTGCTCTCAACTAGCCCAGGCATGATCTACTATCTCGACAACTCAGAAAGCCACAAAACCGCAGTAAATGAGAATTATGGTAGAGAATTACTGGAATTATTCTCAATGGGTGTTGGAAAAGACGAAGAGTTTAATTACAGCGAGGACGACGTAAAAGCATGCGCCCGAGCATTCACAGGATGGAACATAGCGCCATCATATCCTCCTTTCCCATATGGTAGAAGCGCCTGGGAATTCAGATTCGACCCTGCAGACCACGATGAGTCAGACAAGACATTCCTAGGGCAGACTGGAAATTGGAATGGCGAAGATATCCTTGACATGGTATGTGGGCAACCAGCCACAGCAAGATTCGTAGCAAGACACTTATACAATTATTTCGTTGCAGACGAAGTTCCAGTACCCTCTTGGAGGCAAACACCACCTAAAGATCCCGAACTGATAGAAGCCCTAGAGGCGGCTTATTTCGAGTCTAATTACGACATAACAGCCATGCTTAGGGTTCTATTCAATTCAGAGTCTTTCAAAAATGCCCGCTATACTAAAGTGAAAAATCCTGCGGAAATGGTTGTGAGCACACTACGTCTAGTAGGTGATCACCAAGATATAAAACCGGGGCTATTTGAGATATCTCAAGAGCCAAAATATATGGGAATGGATTTGATGAACCCACCAACTGTTGAAGGTTGGCATACAGGGCACGAGTGGATCGACAGTGGGACCTTGGTAGAGCGCATTAATTTCGCATCAGACTACTTAGGTCAGACAAACTTACCCGGCGTTAAGGGCATCGTTGACCGTCTAATGTCGGAAGGAGAGACGATATCTCCTAAACAATTCGTTGATGGCTGCCTAGATCTAGTTGGGCAACTTCAGGTAACTGACGAGACTTATGGCGAACTAGTATCTCACGCAGAAAGAGAAGGCAACTTAACGCACACGTCAGAAACGGAACAACAAGATTTCGTACGCCGATCTGGTGAGATGCTACAAATGATAGCCGCGACGTCTGAATACCAGTTTGGTTAAAAAACTTAGACAATAAATTGACGGAGGTAATAATGGTCTCTAACAAAAAGGACAACGTATTAGCGGTACTTTCTCTATCCGGTGGGAATGATGGGCTAAACACCGTCATACCAATGAATAATGGTTTATACAGAGATTTTCGACCAAATCTCGGGATCGCAGAAGAGCAGATCATTCCTCTTAAGGACCCTAAAACTGGGAAGGATACCGGGTTTGGGTTCCACCCCAGCATGGCCCCGATGATACGGTTCTGGGAAGAAGGGAAAATGGCTATCTTCCTTGGCATTGGATATCCCAATCCAAGTTATTCACACTTCCGATCGATGGATATCTGGCACACATGTGAACCGGATAAGATAGGAAATGAAGGCTGGCTTGGCCAAGCACTTAAAGAATTAGATCCAAACGCAGAAAATGTCCTGACTGGAGTTAATTTCGGCAGAGGGCTTCCCAGAGCACTTGCTAAAGAGGGAGTTCCTGTCGCTTCGGTCGGTGATCTTGAAACATACGGTTTGCTCACAGGCATACAAGGCGAAGACCAGAGAACAGAAGCATTAGATGTATTTGGAAGGATGTACAGTCCTACGATTGGCACCGGATACGCACTCGATTACATCAGGCGAACAGGGACTGATGCGCTAAAAGGGGCAGATATACTAGCAACGGCACCAGGAATGTACAGTTCAGACGTTGAATACTCTGCAACCGCAGTCGGTCAATACATGAAAAACATCGCTCAGACTCATTTGGCAGGCTTCGGGACAAGGGTGCTGTACACTACATCTCCATATAACGGCTTTGATACTCATGCTAGTCAAGCGCAGGCACACTCGGGACTATGGACGGATGTATCAGCAAATGTAGAAACATTCGTCGATGATCTAAGAGGCCACGACGCCATGGATAATGTCACATTACTTATGTTCTCAGAGTTCGGCCGACGTGTAGGTGACAATGGTTCTGGTACAGACCACGGTGCTGCAAGCGTAGCGTTTGCCATAGGGGAACACGTCAAGGGTGGCTTCTACGGCGACTACCCATCATTGGATCAGGATAAATTGATCGAAGGTGGGAACCTAGAGCACAGCATGGATTTCCGTGAAGTCTACAGTACTATATTAGAAGACTGGCTCCATATAGACCCAGTACCAATAGCTGGAAACTTTACTAAAGTCAACTTCTTATAAACAACGAAACGACACACTAAATGGCCGAGTGAATCAGTATTATTAACGCGCTCGGCCAGACAAATAGAATAAGAGGTAACAATAATGAGCACCCATTTATTTGGTCTCACTGACAGAACATTTTCTTATAGTCACTCAGTTGGAAGAAACGAGTTTGCAGGGACCGGCTTTCGAAACCCTGTAGATATGGCATTGGGAGCTGATGACATTGTTTACGTGATCAACAGGGCTTATGAAAACAGGCCGGACGGCGTCAGAATAACCGTCTGCACTATAAATGAGGATTACGTTACAGAGTTCGGTTCATACGGTGAAGGAGACGGGCAGTTTATATGGCCTTCATCGATTACATTAGATAAAGATGAGAACATATACATATCCGACGAATGGCTAAACCGAATAACCGTATACGACAGTAACGGAGAATTCCTTCGCAAATGGGGAGAACAGGGATCAGAACCCGGTCAATTGGACGGTCCCGCAGGCCTAGCAATCTCGGGGAATAGCATCTACGTATCCGACAGCCGCAACAACCGAGTACAAAAATTTAGTCTAGATGGCAAGTTTGAAAGCAGTTTCGGCGAGCAAGGGGAAGGGCCAGGGCAATTTAATATGCCTTGGGGAATCGGTTTAGACAAAGACGAAAACATCTACGTCACTGACTGGAGAAACGACAGAGTCCAGCAGTTTGATCAAGCAGGACAATGGCAGGCTACATTCGGAACCTCAGGGACCGCTGTAGGCCAGTTTAACCGTCCCAATAGCGTATCAGTTGACAAAGACGGTGACATCTATGTATCTGACTGGCTTAACGACAGGATACAAATCTTGGCCCCTGACGGGCGATTCATAACCCAGTTAACCGGGGACCACGTATTATCGCAATGGGGTAAAGACAAAATGGTATCTAACCCCGACATGATAAGGCAACGTCACCTAGCCATAACACACAGCGGTGATTTCGATAAGAATTTCTCGCATCCCACGGCGGTTAAGGTCAATACAGAAGGTCAAGTAGTGGTCCTTGATTCTACTAGGGGTAGATTGCAGATATATAACAAAAATTCCGAACCAGTACTGATCTAGACTCACTCACAATATCAGCAAGCAAAAAATTAGAGTCTGTGTACACAGACTCTAATTTTTTATTAATGCACAATCTTTCCAATTATTCGGGACCTTCAGGCATCCCAGAATCAATCCACACAATTATCTCATTTACCTCATCTCTGCTTACAAATGGCCCACGTAGCGGCATTTTTCCAAAAGTTCCACAGCCCCTGGCAAGCGACTTAACTAAATGGGTATCTTTACCTGCTAAACCCGGCTCTATGGATCTATAGCCATTCAAGACCGACTCCTGGAGATCTTTGGCCGTCTCCCAATAGTATTCGTGTATCCCAGGATAAGGTTCCCGTTCCCAACGTTCTTTCCAACGTTCCATAATATTATCTAGGATCTCTTTGACCCTAGGCCAATACACAACGCTTTGTGGTTCTTCAGTCATTTAAATACTCCATGATGATTACCAAAAATAAACCGTTGATCGCTAACAAACTACTTAATTGGGATGATTCTCCATTTTCGCTGCCTTAAGTAACTCCAGCGCATGAGGTAAAACAGGTTTAACGACCTCTAACGTCTGTTTAACCGCCTTCGGGCTTCCGGGCAATGTGAGAATCAAAGTACTTCCTCTTATGCCAGCTACGGACCGACTCAGCATAGCCATAGGGGTAAATTTGAGAGTTTCGGACCTCATACTCTCAGCTAAGCCTGGAACTTCTTTATCTATTATCGATAAACACGCCTCTGGGGTCACATCCCGAGGGCCCAGACCTGTTCCTCCTGTGCTCACCAAAATATCTATATCAGGTCTATCAGCCCATACAGCCATTTGTCGGGAAATCATCTCTTTATTGTCATCCACAATACAATATTCTACTGTCTCATAATCGGGTTGCGATAATACTTCCGATATGGCTTCACTGCCAGTATCCGTACGATCTCCTGTGTAACCTGAAGTGCTCACTGTCATGATTGCTAATCTATACACTTATCCCTCACGAAAACATAATATCACAATAGTAGAAAATCTAGTGGATTAATATAATTGACAACGTAATACGGTACTTATAAGCTCATCTTACATGAAGGTAGGAACCTCTGACATACACATAGTAAGCGACGGAAGCCTGAGAATGGATGGTGGAAGCATCTTTGGTATCGTTCCTAAAGCTATATGGAGCAAAACTCATAAGCCTGATCGACTAAACCGTATAGAGATTGCACTAAATTGCCTATTAATCCAAGCCAACAACTCGAATATCCTAGTAGATACAGGTATAGGTAATAAACATAATAAAACGATTAAAACCAGGTTTAACATGCGAGGGGGAAATCTAGTCAAGAATCTTGAACATCATGGTTTATCTCCAAACGATATAGACTTTGTAATACTCACTCATTTGCATTTCGATCATGTCGGGGGCTGCACCGCATATAAAGACGGTAAGCTGATTCCCGTCTTCCCAAAAGCTACATACTTGATACAAGAGCGCGATTGGCAAGAAGCTACAAACACAAATGAACGCACTCGAACTGCCTATATCGAGGACGATTTCTTACCTTTACATGAAGCGAAGCAATTAGAATTATTAAATGGAGATACTGAAGTCATTCCCCAACTATGGGTAAGACATACAGGCGGTCATACAGCCGGACATCAGATGGTGTATTTTGAATCGGACGGGGAGAAGGTAGGATGCCTTGGCGACATATTAATGATACCTCAGCAAGTAGCAATCCCATATATAACTAGTTACGACTTGTACCCAACTGAGACATTCGACTCCAAGCGATACTGGCTTAAAAAAGCCCAAGAGGAAAATTGGTTGTTAATTTTCGGCCACGGTACAGCTGAAAAATCCGGATACCTGTCCAAGACTAGCGGAAAACCAATATTCGTGCCAAAAGAAGTAGTTTAATAAATCTTAACAATCTGGAAGTATATAAATTGAACAAGCCACCATACTGTGTTTTCTGCGAGATAATAGCTGGATCAGAACCGGCCCGAATAAGATACATAGACAACGATATCATTGCCATCGTCAACAAGTTGACATGGGTACCGGTAATGCTTTTAGTCATGCCTAAACATCACTTAACTCAAATCCAATTATGGAGTAGCGGAATCATGGAGCGTATGGGAACAACTGCCGTTAACCTTGGGGCTATGTACGCTCCCAATGGATTCCGTATACTTTCTAACTTTGGATATGACGGCTTACAGAGTCAGAGTCACGGTCATTTACACGTTATAGGTGGGACTTATCTAGGCCATTACGCTTAAAACAAAAGGGAGAGGAAATCACATGCCAGAAACAATCTTATACGAGAAACAAGAAAATATAGTCATCATGACTCTTAACAGGCCGGATTCACTAAACTCCATAAACCGACAACTGCGCAGAGAATTGGCGGAAGCTATCACCGAATTCGATGCTGACCCAACAGCATATGTTGGAATCATTACGGGATCCGGAAGAGCATTCTGTGCCGGACGTGATCTTAAAGAAAGAGCAAATGATAATGCGGAAGGGAAACAAGCCAAGGCTAGAGACAGCATGTACCCCGACAGCCCATATATGTGGCCTCAAACTTGGAAACCACTAATCGCTGCAGTCAATGGTTACGCTCTAGCTGGAGGTTGGTCTATAGCCCAATTATGTGATCTGAGAATAGCCTCAGAAGAAGCAAAGCTCGGTATTACCGAAACAAAGTGGAGCTTATTACCGCCCTTTGGCACCATATTAAGTAAGATGATTCCGCTATCTGCGGTCTTAGAACTATGCATGACAGCACAGCCTGTTTCGGCACAGCGAGCATACGACATGGGATTTTTGAATAAAGTAGTCCCTTCTGATCAGCTTATGCCCGAAGCTATTACCATGGCACAACAAATAGCAGAAAATGCCCCGCTTGCAGTACAATATTTCAAAGAACTAGCATACAAAAGCTTAAACATGTCTACTCAAGATATATCTTCATTGACCTATCACATGTATGACCAGTTACTTACAACTGAAGATTCCAAAGAAGGACCTTTAGCTTTTGCAGAAAAGCGTAAGCCAAATTGGCAAGGTAGATAAGATAACATTATCCACTCGGAGAACCTCATGAACGCATCACAAAAGACATCATCCGAACATCCGAACGATGGTAATCCTAATATGAATTACTACGATGTAATAGTCATCGGTGCAGGTGTAACAGGATTATACGCAATATACAGACTTCGTGAGCTCGGATTGACCGTCCAATCATTCGAAGAAGGAGATGGAGTAGGGGGTACATGGTATTGGAACCGATACCCCGGATGTAGATTTGATTCCGAGAGTTATACCTATGGATATTCTTTCTCGGAAGAACTTCTCCAAGAATGGGATTGGAAAGAACATTATTCTGCTCAACCAGAAAACGAACGCTATTTGAACTATGTCGCTGACAAATTTGACCTCCGCAAGCACATACGGCTCAGTTCCCGAGTATCCTCAGCAAGATTTGATGAAACCGAAAATTTATGGGAAATTTCAATAGAAGACGGATACAAAGCCAAGGGAAAGTTCTTGATAACGGCCGTAGGTATATTGTCAGCTGGCTACGTACCAAACTTCGAAGGCATACACGATTTTCAAGGGAAATGGTGCCACACAGGTCGATGGCCTAAAGAAGGAATTGACTTGGCAGGGAAGCGAGTCGGTGTAATTGG
>JAPNTN010000160.1:0-5155 GCA_027249445.1 Dehalococcoidia bacterium
ACGAAGTTTGGGGTCTAACGTGTCTCTTAACCAGTCCCCAAAAAAGTTGAAAGCTAATACTACGATGGTTATAGCTAAGCCTGGGAATAACGCAAGCCACCAAACTTCCAGTATTACTGTGCGACCCTCTGAAACCATGATCCCCCATGCAGGTGCTCCGGGAGGAAGCCCCAACCCAAGGAAGCTCAGAGAGGCTTCTAGCAGTATAACTTGCCCGACTTGTAGACTAGTGATAACCATCAAGGTATTTACAGTGTTAGGAAATATGTGGCGAGCGATTATCATGGGGGTTGATACTCCAGCGATTTTAGCTGATGTTACGAAATCATATTCCTTTATGGCTAGCACATCGCCACGGATCATACGCGCAAATCTTGCCCATACAGTTATTACTACAGCTAGAACTATGTTCCCCATACCTGCGCCTAATAATGTAACGATGATCATTGCGACGAGTACTGTAGGAAATCCGAGTGCTGCGTCCGACACTCGCATGATCAAAATGTCACTCCACCCTCCCTTGTAGCCAGCTATCATTCCAAGGATGCTTCCTACGAAAGCCCCAGTAGCCAGTGCGACTAGGCTTATAAATACGGTAGTACGGGCTCCGTAGACCATTCTGCTAGCCATATCTCGGCCCATTACGTCTGTTCCTAGAGGATGCTCGACTGTTTCAAACGGAGCGATTCGACGATCTGCCATGTTAATCCTCTCTGGATTGTGCTGTGCCATTATTGGTGCTAAACAGGCACATAGTAATATGAACGATACGATAGTAAGCGAGATCCATGGCAACTTCAGATTTATGGCTTTTGTTATAGCCAGTTTGGGCGTTAATCGTTTATCAGGTTTCAGAGCAGTGTCAGAAGCCAATTCAGCACCTTTCTAGTCGTAACGTATTCTTGGATTAACGTACGCGTATAGTATGTCGACAATCAGAGCGGTCACTATGTAGAAAAAGCCAGCTGCTAAAACAGTAGCTTGGACTATTGGAAAATCTCGAGTTTGGATTCCAGTGAGCATTAGTCTGCCGATACCGGGCCAGGCAAATACCACTTCAATCGCAACGGAGCCGTTAAGTAATCCTGCTAAGGTTAGCCCGCCAAATGTTAATACTGGTATTACGGCGTTTTTTAACGCATGTTTCCATATAACTAGAGATTCCTTAAGGCCTTTAATTCGAGCAAATTTTACATACTCGCTGTCAAGAACTTCTAGCATGCTAGATCGTGCGAGCCTGACCATTCCAGCCATGCTAGCCCATCCCAGAACACAAGCCGGTAATATTAAATGATCTAATCCACCTCTTCCAAAGGTTGGTAGCCATCCTAGTATGGCTCCGAATAAGAGTATCCCCATTATGGCTACCCAGAAGCTGGGTGCGGCTATTCCAACAACAGCAAATAATTTTCCGAAGTGGTCAAATATTGTGTCTCGTTTTACGGCAGATAGTATTCCTATTGGAACCCCTACTATTATGGAGAGAACGAAAGCCGACAATGCGAGTTCTAAAGTAGCGGGTAGCCGTTGAAGTAACAGATCCCTGGCTGGTATGCCTTTAACGGCTGATCGCCCGAAGTCTAGATGAGTTAACCCCCACATGAAATCGCCATACTGGACTATCAGTGGCCGGTCTAGTCCAAGATTCTTTTTCAGTTGTTCGTACTCTTGACTGCCGAGTTCTGGACCCAGGAGATAAGCGGCTGGATCGCCTGTTAAATGGACGCTAAGGAATACCGCTAAGCTTAATAGCCAGAGTGTTAACGCGGCCTGAGCGAGTCTTACTACGATGAATCTTTTCATTTAATTATCAACTAACCTGCGCGAGAGGCACTGAACCATTACCTCTCACGCAGTGGGCAAGTAGGGAGTTGGCTACTTGAGTCTAATCGTGTGCAGAGCTGACGGGTAAAATGCCATTGGTTGTGGTTTCCAGTCAGCGATCCTAGAACTAGCGCCCCATGGGATATTTACATACCCGATTGAGAATCTGTAACCTTCCTCACGGATGGTTTGATACAGTTCTCTTAGAGCTTGGTCTTTCTCTACCGGAGGGATAACGGATAATGCTTTTACGGTAGCGTCGAATATGGCCTGATCTTCATGAGCTCTACCCTTATTGCTGGGGTCGCCAAATCCGGATCTGGTTATGCTTACGCCGTCCACTCGGGCTTCGTTGTCACGCCAAATAAGTTGTCCATAGATGGTGTCACTACTGTTGGCGGCTTTCTTGATTGCTACTTCGTCCCCAACTCTAACCTCTGCCTGTATTCCGAGTACTTCTCTCCACATATTTGCGGCGAGTTCGGCTGATTCAGGTAAGAATGGTACTCCTTGGGAGTGCCAGGTATTTATGATCAATGGCCCGAATCCTTCGCCATTCGGGAATCCCGCCTGGGCTAACAGCTCCTTGGCTTTTTCTGGATTATATTCATACGCGTCTAGTTCTTTGCTGTACCCAATCGAGGCAGGTGTCACATAAGCCCATCCCTTGGGAACGAACACTTCCTCGCCATACAAAGCTATAAATTGGTCCATATCCAAGGCATATTGCATGGCCTGGCGAACTTCTTTCTTGCTGAATGGTATGTCTGGCATCCAAGCTCCTAGTAGTTGGATCCGGAAGTAAGACGCCTCGGGTCCCCAAATTAATTTTCCACCAGATTTTTCTATGCGTGATTGTTCATCAAGGCTAACAGGTGCTATGTCAGCGTCACCTGCCTCGAGTGCGGCGGCTCTGGTTGCAAGATCCGGCACCTTGAATAGATCCACATATTTGATTGGTATTTGTCGGTCCTTGTCATAGTAATCTTCGAAGCTTTCAAAAGCCATTTTCTCGTCAGGGATTAGATCTAGCATTTTTAACGGTCCAGCAGCAATGGGATTCTGGTCATATTCAACGGCCCTATCCTGATCGTGTATGTCGGCACCGTCCCAGAATTTCTTGGGTAATACTAGGCCGTGGCATGATCCTGTGAAATCTGACATTAACGACGGGAAACCAGAGGCAACATCGTTATGGGTGACACTAACCTGGTTTCTGCCTGTTTTTTCAATCTTTGCTGTATTCTTAGCGTTATTGATTGCCGTTGCTGAAGTGGCTACTTCTAACGCACCCGGTCCCCAGGTCTGGAGCCAGGTAAATTCAACGTCATCTGCTGTAACAGGTGTTCCATCATGGAATACAGCATTGTCTCTAATGGTAAACGTCCACGTTAGGCCATCATCAGATACCTGCCAGTCAGTTGCAATCCCTGGGATAGCTTGCCGGTTTTCATCACTGCGTACTAAGAACCCGCCGTGATTAATACCAAAAGCGTGACATCCGCTGTTATATAGCGGGGCGAACCTACCGCCCCATCCGCCTACTAGTATAGTGACTTTATCACCTCCAGAGGCAGCGGACTTGGGAGCGGGTGCTGAGGTTGGGTTTGCTGTGACGCCGGAAGATGTTGAGGGTGTATCCGACGAACCGCTACTAGTTGTTTCTGTTGCTGCGCCACATGCTATCGACATTAATAACGCAGAGGCAATTCCGAGTATTACTAATCTGGTCACCACATGAGACTTTAACTGTAACCTGTTCATACTGATTCTCCTAATACTAGATTGGAATGTACTTCGGTCTTCTATGGGAAGTTCTACGCTGTACCGGTTAGTATTCTGGGTTTAGTCTGAACGTTTTGGTTTCTGTTTATCTATTTGTGCGCTCCCCTGTATCTTCAGGTAATAGTTTTATTACGGAAAACGTCACAAAAATATCATTGGAAATATTTTCTGTCAATATATATTGCATAATTATTGATCTAATACTTGATATTATGAATATATATGTTAGCGAATCGGTAGAGATATGTAGTCAATGGCCTGAGTCATAGGTTTTGACTGGGTGCAAAATATTGATGGATGAGATGTTTCTGAAGGGAACAATTAGTTTTATTTCATTCTTGACCCTTAAGAGCTCCAATTACATGTATGAGGATGGCGACAGCAGTAGATGTTATCGCGGCACTGATATGTAAAATTGTGCTGGTTGCGTACTTGCTCCACCAATACGTTTGATCAACGCCCGAATCGAAATATTTTGCTATATATAAAGCAATTATCGCTACAAATATCGTGATGACTATTTTAGTTAGGATGGGAGTGACGGGCTGACGGGTATTTATCCACGGTAATGCAGATCCTATCCCAGCGAAAATCGCTATGAATAAATAATGGATATTTACGTGTATGGATTGAGACCAAGGGTACCCCACGAATAGATTGAATGTGCGACCGAGTATATCTCCAAAGAATGATAGGAGTATCGAAGCTACGAGGGCTCCGAATATCCGTAAGGCAAATGGTCCGTTCAGTATATAAGTGCTTTTAAACATCGGTATGTTGAGATTCGGGTTCTTGGATTCGTGTTCGATTGGTCTAAGGTTGTCAGGCGGTGATTGGAAGGCATAAACAGAATCTAGTTGAAGGTATAGTACTACAATCCAGTGCTAGTACAAGAGGATACAATGCACAATTCGTAGAAACTTGTCGTAAATATTGTTGTAAACCGACTTGACAAAGGAATAATGTATACGGACGACCGATACATTCGTATGGTTAAAAGGAGGAAAGACATGGGAAATATGTCTAGGAACAAGTTGGGGGGGATGTGTTTGATAATCGGGCCTGTATTGGCGCTGATTTTTTACATGCTGCAGCCGGGCAATATGATCATAAGTCCGGCAGATACAGCAGACGCAGCAGCGTCAATGGCAGCTATGCAGAGCAATGCTATGATAACCAGTCTCTCTGCTTTACTGATACCTCTTGGTTTAATCATGTGGCTTTTTGGTATCAGAACATTGAATGATGCTGGTGATAGTAATGCTTGGGGTAGCTTTGGTGTCCAGTTTATATTGATAGCTACTATTGGATGGGTCGCTAGTATTGGGCTTCAACATGTTGTGGCTGCTGGGCCTGGGGATGCTATGGCAGCATACACGGTTTCAGCGGGTTTAAGTAACGTGGCAGGAGTGATCTCATGCATCGGCGTATTAATGCTCAGTTTGGCTATAGCTTCCAGAGAAGGTATCAATAAGATCTTGTCATATATAGTCGCGATTGCTGCTGTAATATCAGGTGTTCTTGGCGTTGTCATGCTATTGGATCC
>JAPNTN010000161.1:0-13835 GCA_027249445.1 Dehalococcoidia bacterium
TAGCCGTTGCAAGACATTTCAACAGTAATGGCGAGAGTGTTTTGAGAGATACTTGCAGTGTTAACCCTGATGGTGTGGGTTGTGTTGATATGATAATTACTGACATTGCTGTACTGGAAGTAAGTGATAATGGATTCGTTTTAAAAGAATTAGCTACTGGTTGGTCTATTGATGATTTGACGACCGTACCAGGTATGCAAATTGAAGCAGCACAATCACTGACCGATATTACGCTTGGGATAGATGAAAAACCGCGTATCTCTAAATTGTATGAGACAGGGGTTGCAGCAATGGCTGATTTACCTGATGGTGCTACAGTTATGATAGATGGATTTGCTGGTCCTGGAGGAATGCCCCATTATCTGTTAGTTTCGCTGCGGGACCATGGAGCCAGAGGGCTTACTATAATCGGGAATACAGCTGGAATAGCAAGAGTAGTAAATTTTGGAACGCCAGCTGGACAACAAGCGATTGACCATACGTTGTTGATAGATAACGGCCAGGTATCTAAAGCGGTTGCATCGTATCCAGTCTCTCCTTCGGCTTCTCGCCCTACCGCTTTTGAGTTGGCGTACAGAAGAGGCGATGTCGACTTGGAGCTAGTTCCTCAAGGAACTCTGGCAGAGCGACTACGTTCGGGTGGTGCGGGAATAGCTGCTTTTTATACTCCGACAGGCGTCGGGACCTTAATAGCAGAAGGTAAAGAATCTAGGATAATCAACGGCAAAGAATACATATTAGAGAAGGGATTAAGGGCCGACTTTTGTATCATAAGGGGTTATAAAGCGGACAAACTCGGCAACGTAATATACAAGGGTACTTCAAGAAATTTCAATCCTGTTATGGCTCCTGCTGCTGATATAACCATTGTCGAAGTGGATGAGGTAGTAGAAGTTGGAGATTTGGATCCCGATGAAATTGTCACTCCTGGCGTCTATATAGACAGAATAGTTATTAGACCGACGGATTTCTCTCCATACGAATAATTAGCATGGATTAAGGCGAGCTTTATGATAGAGGATAAGGAAAGATTACCTAGAGAAGTAGTTGCTATGCGGGTAGCAAAAGAATTGCCAGACGGTGGGTATGTGAATCTGGGAATTGGTATACCTACTCTCGTTTCTACTTTTGTGTCTGATGAAAGTATGGTCTTCTACCATAGTGAGAGTGGTGTTCTCAATTGTGGCCCATTAGCTGATGAAGATAATCAAGATATCGACCTGATAAACGCTGGAGGGCAGTTCTTGGCTACTGTTCCTGGCATGGCTTTCTTCAGTTCAGTTGATGGATTTGCCATGATAAGAGGAGGGCATGTTGATGTTACTGTCCTTGGAGCACATCAAGTGTCGGCAAAAGGAGATCTAGCTAATTGGATGTTACCAGAAAGAGGCGTAGGTAACATTGGTGGTGCGATGGATTTGGCAGCTGGTGCTAAGCAGGTGATAGTAGCCATGGAACATACTGATCGTAGCGATAACTCAAAAATAGTAGATGAGTGCACTTTCCCAATTACCGGAAAAGAATGTGTATCATTGATAGTAACCGACATTGCGGTTATGGCTCCAACACACGACGGGCTGGTTTTAAAAGAAATAGCGCCTGGATGGAGTGTAGAAGAAGTGCAATCTATTACTGCAGCCCATTTGATAGTGACTGGGGATGTCAAAGAATATGAGTTATAGCAATAGGAACTATTTTTCATGCGTCTCGGCTTCGTTGACTTAGCATATGCCGGGTGCTAAGCTGGCCCAAGTGCAGGAAGTGTATAGCAAGAGAATCGTGTGGACGTATACTAAGGATGTATAACTTTGGGAGAAATTGGCTAGCTCAGACTGTTAATGAGCAACTAATATAATATAAGGGCCGCTGACATGTATGTTGGCGGTCCTTGTATCAGTGGTCAAGGAGATAAAGAATGTCTGATGATCTGGTTATAGGCGGTAAAACCTTTAAATCTCGATTGATAGTTGGGACCGGTAGATACCGCAGTATGGAAGATATGGTACAGGCGCTTGAATCGTCTGGTACAGAGATGGTTACGGTCGCTATAAGACGGTTGGATTTAGATAATCCAAATGAGAAGACTATTTTGGATTATATCGACTGGGATAAATACAATATTCTACCTAATACAGCCGGATGTCAGACTGTTGAAGAAGCCGTCTTTGTTGCAAAGCTTGGCAGGGAAGTTGCGAAGACAGATTTTGTTAAATTAGAAGTTATCCCTGATCCCCAATACTTATTTCCAGATCCTGCAGCTACTCTCGAGGCAGCTAAGCAATTAGTCTCCGACGGGTTCATTGTGTTGCCGTACATACACGCTGACCCCATGCTGGCTATAAGGCTTGAAGAAGCAGGGTGTGCTACTGTTATGCCTCTGGGATCAGCTATTGGATCTGGTCAAGGTATACATACAGTAGAGGAAGTAAGGATAATAATTGAAAGAGCAAACGTTCCGGTCGTGGTGGATGCAGGTTTGGCCGTTCCATCGGACGCTGCTAAAGCTTTGGAAATAGGTGCTGATGCCGTTCTGGTTAATACTGCAATAGCACAAGCTGAGGATCCTGGGTTGATGGGTGAGGCTTTTAAAAAGGGTGTAGAAGCAGGCCGGAAGGCTTACTTGGCTGGGAGAATACCCACTAGAAATTATGCTAATGCTAGTAGTCCAACATCGGATGTTCCGCAACCTCGCTGATTGGCAGTGAAAAAGTTGTTGCGGCTCCCCTGCCTATGTGTAGTAACTGACTCGCAAAGATATCAGGTAGATACCCTGGTGGACAGTCTCGTCAACGCAGTAAAAGGGGGGGCAGATATGATTCAAATTCGGGAAAAATCTCTCGAAGATGAAAGTCTGTCCGATCTCATCCGGAATGTTGTTAGAAGCGTAGAGAGTACAACACACATTCTGGTAAATGGGAATCCCAAAATCGCATGTGATGAAGGAGTCGGAGTACATTTGCCAGAGATGGGTGATTTGGTATCAAATGTTCGCGCTATCATCGGATCCAATGCCCTTGTTGGCAAGTCAGTACATAGTGTTTACAGTGCCATAGCGGCTGAGAAACAAGGAGCAGACTTTTTGATAGCAGGGACGATGTTTTCGACAAACTCTCACCCTGATAAAATTCCCGAAGGACCGGATTTAATACGAGCCATGAAGGATTCGGGTGAAGTGTCTATTCCCATATTAGGTATAGGCGGAATTACACCAGATAATGCTCGTATTGTGTTAGATGCTGGTGCATCTGGAGTTGCTGTGATAGACAGCGTATTGGGTTCTCCTGACCCGAGTGAAGCAGCAAAGCGACTAAAGACTGTGTTGTATGATAGTGTCATATGATTAGGAAATTATAACTTTGAACTGAGGATAGCAATAATTGATTGATCTTACAGTTAATGGAAAGCCTCGACAGGCTGAAGATAATAGTTCCCTGGAAACTTATTTACTGACTATAGATGTAGATCTTAAATTTGTTGCGGTGGGTTACAACGGCGAGGTGATACAAAAACAGGATTTTTGCCAGATTAACCTGTCGAATGGTGACCTATTGGAAATAGTTCGCCCTGTTGGTGGAGGGTTGGCTTTGGTATGGCATCCAATATTGAACTAAATGATTCTGATTTGAACGAGATCTTGATCAATGTCTTAAGCCAAAACCGGCAAAGCGTTGTTGGATTGTTTAGAAATGAACCCGGGAGCTGGGGAAACCTGGCTGGACAAGGGGTTGTTGCATGTAGGGACCATTTGGGCCGAGGCCTTACTGATACCGAGAGAAGGTTAGTCTGGGACCGTTTATGGTGGTGGATAAATCAGTTGAAGATAGGTTTAATATCTGGGGACGAAGAATCTAGTGGTTAAAATAAGTGGGGTGTGAAGCAATATGCTTTTCATGGCCAGCACTGTTACACACCCCCTAGTTTATTCTATTAAGGAACTAATATCACTTTGCCCCTGGTGCCGCGATTGGAAAGATGTTCGTGGGCTTTGGCAACCTCGGCCATAGGTTGTATCTGATCTACTATCAAGCGGACCTTCCCCGATGCTATCATAGGCGTCAGTTCCTTCATAGCGGATTCATGATCTAAAGTCCCTACTGGAGAGCGGCCCATGCTAAAGCCAGTAATACGACGATTAGCCGAGGTGAAGTCAGTAGAGGGTATATTTGCAGTTACTCCGGAGGCATTGCCGTAGCTTATCAGTTGTCCGTACGGTGCCACGCATTTTATGCTTTTTTCCAGTACTGGTCCTCCGACACATTCAAGTATAAGCTCGACCCCTTTACCTTCCGTAAGTTCCATGACTCTTTGTTCAAAGTCCTGTTCAGTGTAGTTAATGGTTTCATTTGCCCCAAGAGATTTACTTAGCTCAAGTTTGTCTGTTGTTGAGGCTGTCGTTATTACTCTGGCTCCCCAAGATTGTGCGAGTTGCGTAGCTACTGTACCAACGCCGGATGCACCTGCTTGAATCAATACAGTGTCGCTCTGTTGTATCTGGCCTCTGCTTCTAAGGAGATGATAAGCCGTTAGGAATACAATGGGCATTCCTCCAGCGATTTGTGGGTCTACGTTTTCTGGATAAGGGAACACTAGATTGGCGTTGATTGCTACATATTCAGCATTTCCCTGAGGTCCCATCCCCATTACTCTCTGTCCAATTTTAAGAGAAGATGATACATCTGCCCCTATTTCCTCAATTATTCCTGCGGCTTCAAGCCCTAAAGTAGCTGGTAAATCTGGGCCTGGGTAATTTCCTTGTCGTCGCATGATGTCTGCGTAATTGACTCCAGATGATTCTACTTTGATCAAAACTTGATGTGGCCTTGGAGTAGGAACATCTGCGTCCTCCCATTTAAGGACTTCTAGCCCCCCGTATTCTCTTATTCTTACCGCTTTCATGGTGACTCCTTAAGTTTTCTCGTTTAATACATCTTGGTTGATAACTCTTATCGGTTCTCCCGACATAAAAGCCTTGATATTCTCTACAACTCCTTGATAGAAGGCTTCGTATCCTTCCTGAGTTACATATCCAATGTGAGGTGTCAATACGACGTTTGGTAGGGACAACAACGGATGATTTGGATTAATTGGCTCTACATCAAAAGTATCTAACCCAGCACCGGCCAACTTTTGCGATGATAAATGTGATATTAACGACTTCTCATCTACTATGGGCCCACGAGAAATGTTAATTAAATACGCTGTCTTCTTCATCAAGTTTAGTTCGGGTTCACTAACTAATCCCCGAGTCCGTTCACTTAATCGAACATGGATAGACAGGATGTCTGATAGCTCGAATAAATCTGTTTTTGATACCAATCTTGTTCCGCATTCCGCAGCCCGTTCTGACGTAAGATTCTGGCTCCATGCAATAACATTCATGTCGAACGCGATCGCTATTTTAGCCACCAGAGATCCTATGTGTCCTAATCCTAATAATCCAATGGTTTTACCTTTTAATCCTATACCAATCGATGTTCCCCACTTGCCTTCGCGAGTTAATTTGTCCTCTTGAGGTATATTTCTTAGTAGGGCAAGGATTAGACCCCAAGTTAATTCCGTCGGTCCTTCCCCCGAACCTTGAGTGCCACAGACGAGAATCCCTTGATTTGTAGCAGCTTCCAAGTCAAAGGAAGCGTTTCGTGCACCGCTGGTGATGAGGAGTTTTAAATTGGGAAGTTGATCAATTAGGCTCTTGGGAAAAGGGGTCCGTTCTCTCATACCCATGATTATGTCAAAAGGTTTTAAGCGGTTGACTAGATTTTGTTCGTCTGATTCATGATCTGAGAAAAAATCGATGGTTGCTCCAGAAAGGCTATTCCAGTCAGCCATGTCTTTTGCTACAGATTGATAGTCATCCAAGATTGCGACTTTCAAAATATATCTCCTGTTTGGTAAATATGGTCAGGATAGATAGTGGCGTCTCTCATTTAAAATTAGGCATTATTTTATGAGTTATCAACTTTAGGCTCTTAAGCACCTTGTCAGATGGAATTAGACCTCCAGGGTTCAGTTCGGCTACTATCCCGTTGACACCGAGCATTTCCTCAAGATATTGAAATTTTTCTATTAGCGATTCAGTGCTCCCAAAAGCTACTTTGGTATTGAGCATCTCTTCATATGACATAGCAGCTAAGCGGGCAGCTCTGTTATCTCGTAACTCGGTGGCACCAATTCCAGCAGAACCAGCCGATTCCCTATATAGTGTCCCCATTCTTCCAAAGTATGAACTAATACTTTCGTATGCTTGGTCTGCTGCGTCCGCGTCACTGTCGGCGGCGTAGACCGGCATTCTCAGTGAAACCTTGCCTTGTCCAGAATGCCCTGAATCAGACCACGCTTTCCGGTATACCTTGATGTTTTCGGACAGTTCATGGATGTCCATACCTCTTAAACCTACGAAAATTGGCCAGCCTTGTTGTCCTAGCCTAGCGAAGGTTTCTGGAGTGGTGGCGGCTATTCTTATGGGAGGGTGTGGTTTTTGGTAGGGCTGTGGTGTGGGTTGTGCATTGGATATCTGATAGAAATGCCCGTTGTAACTAAATTCTGACCCACTCCAACATTTTATTAGGATTTGTAAGGCTTCATCAAATCTAGCTCTGCTCTCGTCATAAGGTATACCATAAACATCATATGCTCGCGGAAAGCCACTTCTACCGATGCCTAATTCAAACCTACCTTCGCTGATTTGGTCTATTGTAGCTACCTCTTCAGCTATTCGAATCGGGTTGTTTAGAGGGAGAACATAGACTGCCATTCCTATTCTAAGAGATTTTGTGCGAGTGGCTATTGAGCTTGCTATAGTTATGGGTGACGACAATACTGATCTGCCGGGATTGAAATGCAACTCGGCTAGCCAGGCTCCATCGAGCCCCCAGGATTCAGCAGCATCAACTAATGCAAAGCCTTCTGAAAATGCATCTTGTTCCGAGGCCCCTGTCCTAGTGCCAAATTCCATGAACATGCCGAATTCCATGGATCCTCCTTGATTGGAGATTATCTTTCTTACAGAAGAAATAGAAGTGGATGGGATACAGTTAAGCATAGCGCTTCATAAGGGTCAAGAAGAAGTGTGCTTCCTGAGGTTCTAGGGGTTAGATTTACACTAGATGGTCCGAATGCTAGGATAGGCGTTGTTCAAATAATCTTAATCTCGAGTTATATATGCAATCACAACAATATGATGTAGTTATTATTGGTGGAGGAATTCTTGGATTATCTACTGCAATGCAGCTTGCACAGCGGTATCCGTCTGGCAAAATAGCGGTAGTAGAAAAAGAATCAGAGTTAGCTTCTCACCAAACGGGACACAATAGTGGGGTAATACATTCAGGAATCTATTATCGTCCGGGGTCGTGGAAATCCAAGTTTTGTGTGGCAGGAGTTCAGAAATTGGTAGATTTCTGTGACGCGAATGAGATTGAATATGATCGGTGCGGAAAAGCGATTATTGCTACTGATGAAAGCGAGTTGGGTAGGCTTCAGGACCTTTATGAGCGTGGAGTAGCAAACGGGGTACAGGGACTTGAAATAGTAGGTCCGGAGAGGTTGGCCGAAATAGAACCGCACGCGTATGGGGTTAAAGCTCTTTGGGCACCTCGCACTGGCATTGTGGATTATGTCAGGGTTGCAAAAGCCTATGCTAGTCGATTCCAAGAGTTGGGCGGGGAAATTTATCTGGGAGCTGGTGTTTCTAACATCGCTGCAACCGCTGGTATTCAGGAAGTGCAGACAGATAATGGATCTATTTTAGGACGACATATTATTAATTGTGCAGGGCTTTATGCAGATAAAGTTGCACGTCTCATGGGAGAGGAGACTAATTTGCAAATAGTCCCTTTCAGAGGCGAATATTACACTCTGAAACCAGATAGCCAATATTTGGTAAAAGGATTGATATATCCAGTTCCAGATCCCAGATTTCCGTTTTTAGGCGTGCACTACACTAGAAATATACACGGTCAGGTTGAGGCTGGCCCCAATGCAGTGTTGGCGTGGTCGAGGGAAGGATACAAAAAAAGTGATATAAAATTAGGCGAATCCTTTGATATGCTACGATTCCCCGGGTTTTGGAAAATGTCAGCGAAGCATTGGAAGACCGGTATATCGGAAATGAATAGGTCTTACCGCAAGAATGTATTTGTTCGGGATCTCCAGAAATTGATTCCGACTATATCTGGAGCAGATCTTGATACAGGTGGCTCAGGGGTTAGGGCGCAAGCTGTAGCTAAAGATGGGAGTCTGTCGGATGATTTCAATATCTTACAAGGGAATATCGCTGTTCACGTGCTAAACGCGCCGTCTCCCGGGGCTACATCTTCATTGGCTATAGGAGAATATATAGTCGATTTGGCTATTGAATCATTCAGCATTGTAGAAGATAAGTGATGGTGCTCCTCTCTACATTCATAATATGTTCTGGCACGCAGTCTTGCGTGTGGCATTCAGTAAATGTATTTCAGAATGGTTTGTCAGGTTAATGTCAGAACTGCAAGAAGTACATTTAGGAATATGGGATACAACTCTAGAGATAGTGATGACTTACCTAACCGCTGTTGGCGATAGAAATCAATTGTATACTTCATCCGAAGTAGTTCCCCCGTTATTTATTTCCGCTCGAGTCTTGGGTTCATTAATGAAGTCACTGGATCTGCCGAGTGGCACAATTCATAGTTTGCAGGAAATTAGCGCTCTTACATCGGTCAAGTTTGGCGAAAAGATTGAGGGATATGCCACTGTATCGGGATCTCGCAGGAGAGGGTCGGTGCTATTTACAACTGTAGATTATAAGGTTGCCACTTTACATGGGGAGATTATACAAACTGGAAAAACAACGGTCTTGCAGCCTTTGGAAATCGAGGAGCAGGACCAGTAAACTATGTGTGAGTCTATGTTGGAATCGTTGCCGACCTTAACAATGAAGATTACGGAACAACAACTATATGATTATGCTGATGTATCTCAGGACAATAATCCACTTCATTTAGACAAAGAATTTGCTGCGACTACCAGCTTTGGAGACAGAATTGCCCATGGTATGCTGACGTTATCGTTGGTTTATGAAATGCTGACAGCTCACTTTGGCTTGGACTGGATAGAATCTGGTTCTTTGAAAGTGAGGTTTAAGGGGCCGGCATACATTGGGGATGATTTACAATCATACGGAACAATAGAAAAGGTTCGTGAGGAAAAAAATAGCAGGTTTATTGAGTGTTCTGTTGGTATAATCAACGGACGTGACAATCAGGAGATTATAACGGGGACTGCTAAGCTGCACATAGATCTAGGGGCAGTTTCCTAGAGCGATCAAAGGAAGAGGTATGGATACTAGTGGCAAAATGTCTCGAGTTAGGGTGGTAGTTGATGCGATGGGTGGTGACTTTGCCCCCCAAGAAACTGTATTAGGGTCGTTAGAGGCGCTTAAAATAGCTGATATAGAACTGTTATTGGTTGGGGATAAACAATCTGTCGAAGAGGAATTATCTAAGCACGACTATGATGCTTCTTTGGTTACTGTTGTGCCTTCTGTCGATAAGATAGGAGATGACGAACATCCGGTTCATGCAATGAGATCGAAACCGGAAGCTTCAATCATAGTGGCAACAAAATTATTGAAGTCCGGAGCGGCGGATGTGTTGGTATCTATGGGATCTACCGGGGCGTCTATGGCTAGTTCGGTGATGATATTGGGACTGATGGACGGATTAGAAAGACCCTGTATTGGTGGTCCTTTCCTTGGTATGTCTCCGAAAACGATGTTAGTTGATATGGGAAGTAATGTGGATTGTAGGCCGTCCTTAATGCTGAGCTTTGCGGCTCTGGGCACAGCCTTTTCTAGAACATTTATTGGGTTAGACAATCCTCGTGTGGGACTGCTGAGCGTTGGATCTGAAGAGGCTAAAGGTAATAGACAGGTCCAAGAGTGCTATAAATTATTTGAGGATAGCCACATGAATTTTGTTGGTAATGTTGAAGGTATGGACTTCTTTACCGACAAAGCCGATGTGATCGTTTGCGATGGATTCGTTGGGAATATACTCATGAAATTTACTGAAGGCCTTGGTGCGGCGTTGGGGTCCTATTTGCAAAAAGGACTATCGTCACAGATGAATAATGCTCAATCTGAATCGATTATTTCTGACCTTTGGCGAATAACTAATCTTCCTAGAAAGATGGGAGGGCCACTTTTTGGAGTTAATGCCCCTGTAGTTCTAGGTCATGGTTCTTCTAAAGCAGATGGAGTTGCAGGAGCAATTAATACGGCAGTACGCTGTTATGACCTCAATTTGGTGGATAGTATGCGCAGTGAGTTGTCAGAAGTCACAGCGTTAATGGAAACGAGCGGTTAAGTGTTCGCACAGCATATTTTATCTGAACAAGTAGCCTTAGTGACCGGCGGATCTCGTGGTATCGGTTCTGCTATAGCCATGAAGCTCGGAGGTATGGGAGCCAAGGTTGGCGTTAATTACAATTCTAGTCGAGCTGAGGCAGAAGCTGTAGCACGCATGATCATCGAGGCTGGTGGTGACGCTATTACTGTCCAAGGTGATGTTTCTTCGGATTCAGAAGCGTCGGATGTGGTCGCAAAGATAAATGATCACTGGGGTCAAGTAGACATATTAATCAATAATGCGGGTATTACCAGGGATAAATTATTAATGCGTATGAGTCTTGAGGACTGGGACAACGTGATAGATGTTGACCTCAAGAGCGCATTTCTGTGTACCAAATATGTAATGCCACAATTAATTAAGCGTAGAAATGGTCGCATAATAAATATTTCCTCAGTTGTTGGTATTGGAGGCAACCCTGGTCAGGCCAACTACGCAGCGGCTAAGGCGGGCCTAATTGGTTTTACAAAAGCGGTTGCGAGAGAAGTTGCTTCAAGGAATGTTACGGTAAATGCAGTGGCGCCAGGATTCATCGATAATGGTGGCATGGTTGAGCAGTTGTCTGATGATGCCAAAGATACTATCTTAAATCGCATTCCCATGGGCAGATTCGGTTCTGGAGATGAAGTGGCGGAGGTAGTAGCTTTCTTAAGCACCCCGAATGCTGGTTATATCACTGGGCAAGTTTTTACAATCGATGGTGGCCTGATAGCCTAATACCATATGGTGTAAAGAGTATGAATCAAAGAAAAAAGTTTAAAAGCTTATTGGACAAGCCAGGTATTATTG
The DNA here is from genome assembly GCA_027249445.1 of Dehalococcoidia bacterium. GTDB lineage: Bacteria > Chloroflexota > Dehalococcoidia > Lucifugimonadales > UBA3495 > UBA3495. The sequence goes on from JAPNTN010000161.1 coordinate 11,178, forward strand.
CTGCTCCCGGAGCCTACGATTGCCTCACAGCGAAGATCATACAAAACGCTGGGTTCTCCGCCGTTTATATGACCGGAGCAGGTACTTCTGTGGCTAAATATGGATATCCTGATCTTGCATTGACTACAGCGACTGAAATGATTGCCAGCGCTCGTGATATATGTTCCGTTGTTGATATTCCGGTAATAGCCGATGCGGATACTGGGTACGGCGGTGTTTTGAATGTCCAGCGAACAATCCGAGATTATGAACGATCAGGAGTTGCAGCGGTACACTTAGAAGATCAGGAATTTCCTAAACGATGCGGTCATCTAGATGGAAAACAGGTAATAAGTATTTCTGACATGGTGTCCAAGATAAAAGCTGCAGTAGACGCTAGAAATGATCCAGATTTCACCTTGATAGTTAGGACCGATGCTCTTGCGGTGACTAGTTGGGATGACACTATAGATAGATGCTGGCAGTATATTGATGCAGGAGCTGATGTTTTATTTGTGGAAGCTATACGGAGCCGTGATCAGGCTGAAGCTCTAGCTAAATTGTTCCCAGTCCCGCTGCTGTACAACTTTGTGGAGACAGGGAAATCACCGTTGTACGACATTTCAGAATTAGAAGATATAGGATTCAAAATAGTTATATATCCGGTTAGTGCTCTCCTAACGGTTTGTAATGTTGTATCAAATGTTATGAGTGAACTTAAGCAATTTGGTACTACAGGACATCTTGTAGAAAATATGGTAGCAGTAACTGAAGCATTTGATATGGTTGGATTGTCTGACATGTTAAACGCTTCGGAGAACTATAGTTCGGACCCATAATCACCTAGAGTTTGAATCGGAAGGTGGTTATCTTGATCCGCGTATGTTGTCAATGTAATATTTCCTGAACGACGCTAAACTATCACTCTGTGGTGTTGACTCATAGGCTCTGTCCGATTGGTCTATGCTGGTGGTTTGTTCCAATAGTTCTATTTCTCTACTTACTGTTCTAAGAGAATCTTCCGTTGTAATGGGAACGCAGGCACCTATATGCCAAAGTGAGCTGAATGACTGAGAAGTTCCCAGAATTTGATTGTTGATATGTGAAGCATATCCGACTCTCCTAATAGAATTTGATATCTGCCTTACTAGATCTGATGAATCGTGCTTGGCAGCAGTTCCGCCTATTTGTCCTAATGAATAGGCGGATTCTTCAGAAAGGACTCCTAGATTATTGGCTGCTCCGGTCTCCCCAATGTTGCTTACAATCGCACATAGTTCTCGGGTGAGAGACAAATTGCCATTCTCCAGAGCTATTTCGCCTACTTCTGATAGCCCGATTATTACCTGTCTGGCACCCTCAGCTGACGATTGTGCAATTAACTTCTCCCCCATTTCTCCAAGGACAATGCAGGCAACTCGCGGGCATCTAGGGTCCTCTATGCTATTTATTGTTATTTCTACCAGATGCCTGTGGATGGTTTCGGCAGTTCCAATTATAGATTGTTGCCATGCCACGAGTGCTAGGTCAGCTAATCGTTTAAAAGTGAATTCAAATGTCCTGTAATCACGGTATCCAAAAGCACTTAGAGTAATGTCAGACAAGGTGGATGTGTCCTCATCAGCCAAACCATGAGTTTTGTGTAGCTTATTTAGTTGTCTGTGGTATTCGTGGCTAGCCATGTATTCTGGATTAAGGATGCTTTTAAAAGACCAAAGATAAGGTATCAGCAATATCAAACATGTGGCTGCTAAACATATGCTAATTGATACAGGATGAATGTATAGCGACACGATAGGAAAATTTATGACAAATGCGGTAGGTCTCATGCTTAACACAGCTAAAGTTATCATTGAATAGATGCTGCTAAACATATAAAGGCTCATCAATAGAGCTGTCGGCCATGTAAATACACTGGAAATCATACTGTGGGAGTATCTAGCGTTGAGTTGGGCGGCAACTAATGTAATCGTGAATATGAGTGCCTGAGCGGTTATCAGCCCTGTAGCGATGGCACCCAGAAGGGTTCTTATCGGATTTACTCGTGGGAAATCGCTCATATCCTGAGGAATATCTAGGAATTTAAGAATGCAGATATACATTACTAGCAGTCCCAATGTACTGCCAGCCCAAACTATCTTATTCTGACGTCCTAGCCAGTATAGTAAATCTATTGTCATAATAAAGTCTGATATTGCGGAGATTCTCGAGATTCTATGCAGACATGCTGTGAATGTCAACAGGTTCTGGGTTTGCGTGTTGGTATTATATAGACAATAACAAATCCTTATTGCAGGTATAGGTTAATAACGATTATTATTTACATAATGCTCGATTTCTAAGGTTGTATGGAGCGGCTATGCTATATCGGAACTATAGATATGCTAAATGGGATGGTACACAGCGTATCTTCGAATTCGACGCGTCAACTTTGATGGACAGTCTGTCAGAAGATTTCTTGAAACGAGGGGATATTTCTTCTGCGCTTCGAGATATGCTGCGAAATGGGGTTAAATCATCGGAGCAAGATGGAAGTTCGGGACTGAGAGATTTAATGGAGCAGGTGAAAAATCGGCGTCGTCAAGAACTTCAGAAGCATAATTTAGATTCTATTATTGATGACTTATCGCAGAAATTAGATCACATCATAGAAACCGAAAGAGGCACTATTCACGATCG
>JAPNTN010000162.1:0-5955 GCA_027249445.1 Dehalococcoidia bacterium
CCATCGGTCATTGTCAGGTCCTATTCTTAAGTGTTTGTAGAAAGTAGAGGCCTTAGCTCTCTGACTTTGCCTACAGTCTCAAGATTATTGATAGCGTCGATTAGCTCTCGAGTCTGGGATTTTCCGAAAATGGGTTCTATCAGGTCAGTTGCTTTTGCGACGACTTCCTCGGTAGTTAGTGGGTTTTCTGCCTTCCCCTTAAAACTTACTACGTGCTCCTGAACCGTAGAACCGTCTGGCCTAGTTACTTCTACGATAGACTGGCTCATTGGGTCTACGTTGGATAATGCTTCATCCCCGATCAAGGTAATTTTGGACCTTAAGGCCATTATTTGAGGGTCACTCATTCTTTCGAAAGAATGGGCTGCTTCAAAAGAAATTCCTCCATCAATCAGGGCTACCGCGAAAATGTATTGAAGATTTATGTCAGGCATTTCCCGGTCGTTGACGGTATGGGCATCCCTCTTGGACAACCTGACAACAATTTTGGATATATCGTCTGGTTTCAGTCCATACTTTTCTTTTAATATAAGTAGTCCTTCAGCTGGGGATTGGATGGGAAATCCGGTGCAGTATTTTTTTATGTTGGTGAGCATTACTTCATATCGGTTTCCCAGCTCTGATATCAATTCATCTTTGTTTGGGTTGTCTGCGTATGCAATTAAGAAATTGCCGTCACCGATGAATGTGTCATGTACTCCAGAAAAGCCATTTTGAACCATCTGAGCGGCTGTTACGCCGTTGCGACAGGGCATACCGCCAAAAATGAACGCTTTTTCTACGTGTTCGACGTCCCTCTGATAGGTCATGATTCCTGAGGCTTGCTGAGCGCCATAGGAAAGTAACGGTCGATATTGTTCCATGTCTAATCGAGCTAAGGACCCTGCGGCGGCAGTCGCAGCCATTGTTCCCCCGATACTGTAAGGCAGGTGATTTCTGGCGCGCATTGCTTCCCTACCTAGGGATCGGACAGTCCTGCTTCCAATGTCATAACCCAGTGCGACTGATCTGATCAGGTCAGTTCCGCTAGCGTCCTCGCGCTCTGCCATAGCCAAAGCCGCTGGAACTGTGGCACATCCTGGGTGGAGTCCTGCGGATCCGTTGGAATCATCTGTCTCGTCGGAATGAGCCATCATACCGTTCGCCAGTGCGGCATTTATTGCGGATGTTAAGTGTGGTGATCCTATGATCTGGGCTTCAGGAGTTCCGCCTTGTTGCAGTATGAACTGCTTTCCGAGTAAACCAGGATGCATCACTGAGCCGGATATCATGGCAGAAAGAGTGTCTAGGATATGATGTTTGGTCTTCACTAATACATTGGGTGGTAATTCTGAATCTAGAGCACCAGACATGTATTCGATTAGGCGCGGGGTTATGGAATTGTCAGTTGACATAATAATATGCTCCTTGGGATGTTGGCCCTGATTATTGAGTGACTGTGGTAATAGTATCTAGATACTCATCTATTACAAGAAAAGCTTGTCTGCTATATGAAATTCTTATCGCATAGAACTCGTCATATTGTGCCAAATCAGTATGTTCATCGGCTAGATAAGTACAGAAGCCTTCCCTGATGGATTCTATGTCTCCTATTTGGATGGCTTGTGAGTTCTTCATAAGGAAGGAATACGGCTCGTTTTTTATGGCATCAAGGAACAGCAGCCGGGATACCTGTTCTATGGGGTGCATGCTGCTGATGTCTACGGATGTCACATATTGGTAATTATCGAGCTTTTCCCGAAGGGAAAGCATGTAATCTATCAATGCTGTGTCTAGTTCGTCACTGAAGTATGGGTCAGGAGTTCTTCCCCCATCAGACCACATGTCGTTTAGCATAAGTTTTACTTCCTGAATAATGTAACTAGAAATATACACTATTTGAGCTTTGTATACCTAACTATTAGTGCTTCTACAATACTGGCGTGCAATTGGATTAGTAAGTTGATAGTATTGACTAAACTAACACGAGCCGGGGTAACGTAATGTCGGATCAAATCAGTATCCCTTCAGTACTCATGAGAGGTGGAACATCCAGTGGTCCTTTCTTTCATCTTAAGGATTTACCTGCTGACAGGGATGATATGAGCAAGGTTTTGTTGTCTGTAATGGGGTCACCTGATTCCAGGCAGATAGACGGTATTGGCGGAGCGACACCTTTGACAAGTAAGGTCTGTATTATTTCTCCGAGTGAGCGGGAAGATTCAGACATTGATTATCTGTTTGCCCAGGTGTCAGTGGATGAGGATTTTGTTGATTATGGGCCGACATGTGGAAATATGCTTTCAGGAGTTGGCCCTTTTGCAATTCATGAAGGTCTTATACCTGCTCAGGGTGAAACTACCACGGTCAGGATTCATGCTGTTAATAATGGGGGGCTGATTGAAGCAATAGTCCAGACACCTGGTGGAGAAGTTGCCTATCATGGAGATTATGCGATATCTGGAGCACCCGGTACTGGGGCTCCTATTTTACTGAAATTTCTGGACCTCGTGGGGGGCGCCACTGGATCATTGTTTCCTGCAGGTGATCCCATTATTGATGTGGAAGGTGTTGAGGTAACTTGTATTGATGTTGCTATGCCAATGGTTCTAGCCCGAGCCCAGGATATGGGAATCCGCGGCGACGAGACTTCGGCAGAACTTACAGCCAACACGGAATTGATGGGGAAGATTGAAACAATCCGGCTTGCGGCCAGTTATAAGATGGGGCTTGGCGATGCTCGAGGTAAGGTTATGCCCAAGTTCGGGATACTGTCTTCTCCGAGTAATGGGGGTAACATAAGATCCAGGTATTTCACCCCGCTTACCTGCCATGAAGCTCATGCCGTGACTGGAACAATGTGTATTTCATCCGCCAGTTTATTACCAGGTACCATAGCCTCAGAGTTCGTGCAGGTAGATCATAGCGGCGATCAGACCATATGGATCGAGCATCCTCTTGGCAAAATAGATTGTGCGGTTGAAGTTTTTAGCGAAGACGGCCTCAATAACACTGGAATAAGGTCATGCGGAGTTTACCGTACAGCACGGAGACTAATGGATGGATGTGTTTACGTTCCTGCCGGCATATATTAGCGTTTATACCAGCTGGTAGGGGTATCGTATTTTGTACAAAGAATTATATTGACTTAGAGTGTTTCGATCTTTAGAGTTAAATATGGGTACCCTTACAGAGGGTGCCTCTAATTTTGCCTAATTATAATTGGCTTTGGAGTTGAAGGTTGAGTATGTCTAAGATGAACAAAACATTTTTAATTCTTTCAATCCTGTTGGGACTCAATATTGTAATCTTGGGATGCAGTAGAGTAGAACAAGTTCAAGTACCAGACATCAACCAAATTGCCGAGCGAGTTAAGGATAAGTTGCCTGCGTCTGAACAAGTTCACCCAGCCGATAATATTAAACTCGACGAACCCAAAGAGACTGGCTCCGTCTCAAAGGATGAACCATCAGAGACTACTTCCGAAGTGCAAGCGTCAGAAAGTTCAGTTGTAACGAAAGAACCCGATGTTGAGACACATGAAGAAACTGATGCTGAGACGCATGAAGAAACTGAAAATCACAAAAGCGATGGGATTTCAGAACAAGAGGATCATCGAGAATATTCAACAAGTATTAATACCCAGATAAGTGAAATAACAATAGGATCGTTACCTGATGAATGGGCTTGGTTATCGAGCGGATTGGATAAGTATGCTGATGTATTTGGAGTGCATTTCTTCGCTACTGAAGGCACTCCCGATGCCCAGCTTCTTCACTCAGTAAACGTACTTGCCGAATACCTGGATAATGATGCTGATGGTGTGGTGGATAACCCTAAGGTTCTTGAATATCTTGTCTCAAGCAACGCCTCGATGATCATGGGTAAGGACGAGGACGGTCTAATGGATGCACTGGATGCTCTTCCCGACCGGTTCCACGATGCAGCTGATGACGGCGAATTGATTTATGTCACATTGTTTGCTGAAGAAGTACCTCCGAATAACGGCCCCGATGCAAGCCTTGAGGAGATCCTGCATTTGATTACCCAGGTGGGTTATGCCAGAGCCTATCCCGGAATTTTTGGTGAGAGACCAGGGTCAGATATTGCAAACTACATGGACGCCGCGCGCGGAGGGCATTTCGCTGAAAGAGATCCTTCAGACTGTGAAGATGATCCCAATGAGGAATGGGCCACCGGACAATGTGCAGTTCCACCAAATGGAGAATATCCAGATGGTGCATGGTACACCTATACCGACACTACTTGCTCCTATGACTGCATGGTGACTGAATACACTTATTGGGCGTTGACGTCTATGTTGGGTGCGCAATCCGCCAGATGCGACGATATAGCCGATGAGTGGGATTTGTGTACCGAGGAAGATGTGGAGTCACGTGATAGCGCGGTGTACGATTTATTGGGAGATCCCGAATTCGCTTTATCGACCACCATTCCAGTGGGTGACTACAGGTACCTGGAAATTGGCATCGAAGGTGACACTGAGGTAGATACGGTTAGTGAATCAGACGCCAGTACTGAGGTCGTTTTATCTGAAGAGTTAGTTGTAGGTGACGAATATTATGCTCCCTTCACTACGTATATAGACGTAAAGGATGTCAGGATATTTGGTTTAGAAGACGTTGCAGTATCCTTTGTGGATAATGTAGGAAAAGCTTACGAAGCTATGTTTAAGGTGACGTCAGATATAGATACCAATATGCAGACCTCTCTGTACGAGATAATGTCCAACAAATACGTGTATCAACGGGTTGGCTATATCGGAGCAGAGACCTATGGTCAAATTCATGAAACACCCGGTGCAGGAAAATATGAACACGAAAGAGTGGACTACATATGGGAGAATCCTTCCTATTCCACCGAAGAACAGACAGGCGAAGTAATTGAGCATCTGCTGCATACACTTACAGCGTTAGGATTTCATTATGCATTCCCAGACAAATGGGCCTGGGATAATCCCTCTTCAGATGTACGATTAGCAGTTCAGGAAGCAATAGACTCAGGGCATTACGGTGTTGACAGTTATGATGGACTCCGGGATGATCCTGAAGCTTATTATAGGGTTATATCACAGGAATATGCGTACTGGATGATCATGGCTGAATGGGATTATTTTGATGTTATAGGTATGGATCCAAACGAAGAATGGGATATCACTACACCGTCTGAAATGCAGGAGGAATTACCTTTGGGTCATGCCCTTTATACATCTAGTGTAAAGGACCTGATAACAAGGCCCGAAGAATCTCTAATGCATAATCTCTTTGGGCGTTAATTATTGTTGACTGGCTGTGTAATTTCACAGCCAGTCGCTGACCAACCGTAGATTGTGTCAGTTCATTTTTGAATCATCATAAATTGGCGTATTTGTCCTTAGGTATTTAGACCCAAGGAATCTGATTTTGTACTATCAACAACCCGATGTCTAGGTTAGACGAATTGACCGGCACAATGGCCGGAAGCCCACGCCCATTGAAAGTTATACCCACCCAATGGCCCGGTCACATCCACTGCTTCCCCGATAAAATACAGACTATTAACAGTGGTGGATTCCATTGTTCTGGATGACAACCCTGCAGTATCTACCCCGCCAAGGGATACTTCTGCCATTCGGTATCCCTGAGTGCCAGACGGGCTAAGTTCCCAACTGGTTAGCATGTTTGAGAGTGACAGTAAATCTTTGCCGGACAATTGGTTGATTGGCTTGTTGCTTCGGTAGCGATTTGAAAATGCCCGAGCAAAATTTCTTGGTAGCACTGAGGACAATACGGTCGCTAGCTCTGACTTGGGTCTGTTGCTTTGTTCGCCTAGTAGGAAATCAATGACATCTACATCGGGCATGAGATTAACCTTGATTTTCTGCCCCTGCTGCCAATAGGAGGATATCTGCAAAATAGCCGGCCCACTCATACCTCGGTGGGTAAAAAGTATATTTTCTTTGAATGTGACATTGTT
>JAPNTN010000163.1:0-13349 GCA_027249445.1 Dehalococcoidia bacterium
TAGTCCCGTGTGCTGTTGTAAGCAGTGATCGTGTGCGCAAGGCCTTATTTGTACGCCCAAAGTATACCCGAGAGGAGCATGACAGAGTTTTTTCAGTTTGTCACGAGATTATCAAACGTTTACTCACTCAGTCTTACAAAGTGGTTTTTGATGCGACTAATTTGAATGAGAGGTTCAGGAAACCTTTGTACGATATAGCGAATCAGGTTCAATGTCCGTTTACAGTGGTATCTGTCTCTGCACATTTAGATATCGTCACAGAAAGATTGCGTTTGCGTATGGAAGTAGATAACTCTAAAGATTATTCGGATGCAGATATTAACGTATATAATTTTCTGCGAAACGGACGACAATCTATATCCGAATCGCACATTAAAATGATATCGCCTGAAGATAATGCCCGTGTTGTGAAAGAGATAATTAGCTACTTCCACAGTGTTGACCACTTTTCTAATATTTAGTCCACTAAGCTTACAGTGGTATAATCGTCTGAATTATTGCCAAACAGAATATCTGGAGGTGTTTACTATGCCACAGACTACTGGCCTCGGACATGTTGGTATCCATGTTAACGACATTGCTAAAATGCGTGATTTCTACACGAGAGTAATTGGGCTGCAGGTTTCGGATGAGGACCTAGACGGATCATATAGAAACGGATTGGGCATGTGTTTCCTTAGTTCTGATCCCGTGGCTGAGCATCACGAATTCGTACTAGTTGAAGGCAGATCGTCTGAAGAAGATACTCAGTTGGTACAACAAATGTCTTTTAAAGTTCCGGCGATACAAGATCTCAGAGAATATAAGCAACTAATCGAGAAAGAGAATCTTAAAATAGACAGGATAGTGAGTCACGGAAACGCTTTTGGGATGTACTTTTTTGATCCAGAAGGAAATAGGGTTGAATTATATTATAGGACGGGATATCCGGTTCCCCAACCTCACGGAGATCCTATAGACCTGACCAGATCGGATGAAGACCTTTTAGCAGATGCGAAGGAAGCTCTTTTCAATAAAACTAGATAGTGCAGCTGCGTATTTCGTTATGCGATTATCTGGACCGGCGCGATGTGTAGAAGACATTGAATCGGCAGGATGACCGAATTACATGAGTAAATAAATTGCAAACTCGTGCTAGTGCCGTCAGGTACTCAGATATGCCTCCCAAGTATCACTATTGGAAGTGGCGTGTCCTATTAGTGTTCGCATTCTTCTATTTGTTTGTATATCTTGGCAGATTTAATTTCTGGCCCATTGCTCCGCTCGTTAAAGACGATCTACAGTTTAGTTATTTGCAGATAGGGATAGTTAATGTATGCCTTCTTTGGGGATTTGGGCTGGGTGATTTATTTCACGGTAGATTATCAGAATATTATGGATTTCGTGTTTGTATTGCACTTGGGGCTATAACTACTACGTTATTTAATCTCATCGCTAGTTTCGGGACTTCGATTTGGACTATAGCTATTCCATATGGTTTAGCAGGGTTTTGTAATGCTGCCTGCTGGGCTCCTGCAATTAGCATGATTGCTCAATGGTGGCCCCGAAAAGACCGTGGGTTAGCACTTGGTATCATTGGAACTGCATCGGGTGGGTCAATGCTGCTAATGTGGTGGATTATTGGATATGTGGGTATTGAGTTTGGTTGGAGATCAGCTTTTAGATATCCTCCCATAGTAGTATCAATACTTGGAGTTGTACTTTACTTTTTAGTAAGGGACCGCCCGTCTCATGTCGGTCTGAACGAGTATATTGAGGAAGATGCCGTATCTGCTGAACTCGAAGGATCAGGGACGGAGAAACTGCCTATCTTAGGACCTTACAAGTCATTACTTAAAAACCCTAGATTTCACTTAGCGAGTCATGTAAAAGGACTTGAGAATGTTGTGAAGTATGGACTAACGACGTGGATTCCACTTTACTATTTTGAAGTTGGTCAACATTCGATTGAATCTACCGTATTGCTGACTGCTATTTTGCCGATGGGGTATTTAATAGCACCTCCGATATCCGGAATAATCTCAGATCGATTTTTGAACAGTAATAGACGACCAATGGTGATTACATCTTGTGTTATAAGTGCAGCTGTTTTATTTTTAGTTGCCGTTGTCCCACCAATTTCATCCTTCCTTGGAGCTGTACTTCTATTGTTGGGAGGTCTCAGTATTGGTTTGTCACCCATGTCTACTCTTGCTGTAGACATAGCTGGGCGGGATATGGCTGCCACGTCATCAGGATTATTAGATGCACACGGTTACGCTTATGCGGGGCTGCAAGCTTTACTTTTTAGTATTATTCTTGATATGACAGCCAGTCCGTGGAATATTGTATTTATCTGTATGGGGTTAGTAAGAGTACTATCGGTGGCGATGATATATAGGGTGCGTGTCTAGTTGAGCTTGTTTTTCAATATCTTTAAAGGATTCACTTCTTGGATTGAACGTTTATCTATGACGGCAACTGTAACTTTTATCCTAGTGTTCATAATATTAATCATCGTTTTGGGTGTCGTGGTTAGCCCTGTAGGCAGAACTGCTATACATACTAGCTTATTTGTCGCGCAAATTTTGGACCTTCCAATCAAACCACAAACCTGGTTCATTGGTACGCCAATCAGGGAAAGAGTAGTGTATCCGGGTCCTAACGGAGAATTAGTCTCAGATGTCTATTTTCTATCCTCTAGCGAGCCAAGACCGGGTATCTTGCTTTTTTTGGGAGCTAATGCTGCGGGTAGAGATGACCCAGATGTAATCCGTCTAGGTCAGGCTCTAGCCAGATCAGGTTTTGTCGTAATGTTTCATTGGTCTCAATCTATGGGCGAGCAAAACGAATTGGACCCGAGTGAAATAGAAAATTTGGTTTGGGCATTTCAACATTTGATTGCGAAACCCAATGTAGTAGCCTCAAAAACAGGTATTGGTGGTTTCTCCGTTGGTGGTTCTTTTGCTCTTATCGCTTCCGGCGACAGCAGAATACGAGACGACATAGCGTTTGTTAATTCCTTCGGAGGATATTTCAACGCACACGAGTTGTTCTTGCAAATAGCGACTAGGTCTATTATTGACGGAAATACTCAAACGGAATGGGCGGTAGACACGTTAACGCTAAGGGTGTTTTCAAATGAGATTATTGGATCTTTGACTGACGATTCTGAAAAAGAACTGTTAAGAGGGCTATATGAAGGTCGAATCACTACTGAATCCAGTGCGCTGCCTAAATTATCTCCACAAGCGATAAAGGTCAAAGAGTTAATTGATGGAACATCTTTAGAGTCAGCACGCCAAATCATGGCTGAGTTATCTGGGGAGGTGCTTATTGACTTAGACCAGATCTCTCCTAGTAATTACGTCCATAATATCAAATCCGAGGTTTTGGTTATACATGATGTAGCTGATCTGCTTATTCCAGTGAATGAGTCGCGGAAGTTGTCTGCTGCTTTTATAGGCAATGACAAATTTCATTACACGGAGACTGACTTGTTCGATCATGTTCGACCCACTAAAGACCGCAACTGGAGTAAGACTCTAATAGGCGGTTTCAAAGTTTACAAGCATATGTATCGCATAATTAGATTTGCAATGTAGCGAGACGTTAATTTCTATGGCGTGCCTGTTGCAATTTTTGCACAGTACCGGGTACTCTCCAGTCAACGTATACTAGCACATGCTCTTTTATTGCTTCCTCATGTACTCGACACATTGCGCAGTTTTTATCTATACATAGGCCATGCTTCGGTATTAGATTTCTACCTATTGCTGCTAATTGATTGACGATATCTTGGCTACTCGCCTCTGATTGTCGAACGGCGTCTAGTAAGTCGTCTAACTGGATAGATATCTTATCCATAGACTCATTGTATTTTCGTAGATTTTCGGCTGCGACTGATCTCATATCAGGTTGCTGTGCTGAACCTGCATATTCATATATATTGGGGTTCCAATGAAAGAATTCTTGTTCACACGATTCGCATATGTCTTTATGGTCCATGTGGTCACCTCTCATCTTGTTCAGTTTCGTCGGCTTCCATAGCTGTATGTAATGCTTCTATGGCTACCTCGATTTGCTGATCATCTGGTTGACGTGTTGTTAATCGCTGCAATAGCAAACCTGGTCCGGAAATTACTTTTGATATTCCCCAGGTTTGATGAGTACCACTGAATCGGATTAGTTCATAGCTTATGCCAGCGACTACTGGTATCAATAATAACCTCGATAGAATTCTCCATTCTAAATCTGGCCTTCCAAGGAACGCGAAGACTATTATAGATACTAATACTACAGTGAGAAGAAAAGCCGTTCCACACCGTGGATGAGGTGTTCCAAATTTGCGGACGTTTACTATGGTTAGTGGTAGTAAAGCTTCGTGCGCATGGACAGCCATGTGTTCAGCCCCATGATAAGCGAACACTCTTTTTATATCTTTAATGAAGCCAATTGCTGATATGTATGCCAATAAAATAAATAGACGTATTATTCCCTCAATAATGTTGCTAGTTAAACTTGATGCTATCCATGGATCTATAAAATGTACGATAAGTAATGGCAGCACGAAAAACAGTCCAATCCCTAGAGTTAAGGAGAAGGCTACGGTTAACCCCAACAGCCAATTAGACAGGCCTTCTTCTGATGATTCAGGTTCATTTTGTACTGCTAATTGAGCGGATATGTTGAGAGCTTTCACACCTAGTACCAGTGCTTCCACTAGTATGAGGACTCCTCTTAATAGCAATACTCGCCTAGCGTAGCCAGTGAAAATGGGACTCAATGGTTGTGATGAAGTGGCTATGGTTTCATTGGGTGTTCTAACTGCGACACTGAAATTATTCTTGCCGCGAATCATCACGCCTTCTATAACTGCTTGTCCCCCATATGCGAAATTTATATTTTCCGTTTTGTTTTCTGCCATGATTAATTCGGTCCAGTCTCTTTCCAGAATGCTCTATTCATGTCTGCTTAGATTGTATTATCTAAAAATAAAGTCGAGGATTTTTCCTCGACTTTATTTTGTGGTTATGTGCAATTTTCCTATTGCAAGTTATATCGTCTTCTCATTCTTTCCACTCGACCCTGTGTATCCACTATGCGCTGCTCCCCTGTGTAGAAAGGATGGCACTTGCTGCATATTTCTACTCTTAACTCGGTTTGAGTAGCACCAGTCTGGAAACTGTTCCCACAAGAGCAGTTTACAGTGGCTGTGTGGAATTCTGGATGTATGTCTGGCTTCATGATTATGCCTTTTTCAGTTAAACTTTTACCGGGCTCTCAGGATAGACGCTTACTCGTCTCCTGCCTTTGGCAGCCCATTCGTATGTTACATGCCCATCAATCGTGGAGTACAAAGTGTAGTCTCTTCCGAGACCTACGTTTGTACCAGGTAAGATGCGAGTTCCTCGTTGTCTCACTAATATTGATCCTGCGCTTACTATCTGTCCGCCATATCGTTTTACGCCTAGTCGCTTTGCATTACTATCGCGACCATTGTTAGTGCTACCGCCGGCTTTCTTATGTGCCATGTCTAGTCTCCTGCCCGAATATCTTGCACAGTGACTCGTGTGTAATTTTGCCTATGGCCCAATTTTCTTCTGTATCGAGTTTTTGACTTGTACTTAAATACGATTACTTTTCGGTCTCTTCTGTGCTCTTTTACTTCCGCCAGTACTTTTGCTCCAGCTATTGTTGGAGTTCCGATGTTCACTTCTCCATTGTCAGACACTGCTAGCACTTCGCTAAATTCTGCAATAGAGCCTACTTCTGCCGCGATTTTTTCTATATCTAGTGTGTCTCCGGTGGATACTCTGTATTGTTTGCCACCGCTTTTAAATATTGCGTAATCCATATATGACCTCAACCCTAAAATCTTACGTTCCGGGGACGGCTATGTCAAGGAGAAAGTACCTCAGTGTCCTAGAGTTTTCAACACGAAATTGTTAATTCTAGATTTGTTGAATACGTCGTAGAAATGCGAGTTTAAATTTTATAATACACTGAGTAAGTCTAATACTGAGTATATGGGGCAGGTTATGAATAGTGATAACAATAAACACGACTTTGACAAACTTAAAAGATGGCATGAGAGCCTATTGGACGTTGGACACGTCAAGTTCAATTACTGTGCTGTATTTATAGTTAGAGAGTTTGACAAAGTAGCACAGAACATATTTCGTGGATATCGGGAGTCGTTTGAAAGTAACGGTGCTACATTCGCCAATCTTGTTATATTTGGGCAACATGGATTTAGTGAGACTGCGGGAGCAATACTTCGAACTTTCGATCTTGAATCAGTAAGTTTGCCCTCATATTTTGTAATCGATATTTCTAACCCTGCTGAGGCTTATCAGGTAGCGCTTCCGTCAGGGGATAATGAGCAATCAGAATTAGTCTGCCTGGCCGGTCAGGTGTTGTCAGTAATAGAGGGTTCAGTGAACTCTGGAAGGAGTTTTGACGGATTAAGCGATATCAGTGAAGTCCGCCGACTAGAAATAGGGATAACATCTTTCCCCAGGGCCATTTGGGATATTATAGCTAGCTTATCAATTTAGACCATTTACCCCGGCCAGAACTAAGTTCTGGCCGGGGCAAGGGTCAGGCCTGTGCCCCACCACCATACTACTTCACACCCTGTTAGGCACTTGACCAGCACCCTACTTAAATGAGGGCCGAGATGGCCAAAATTACTCCCAAATAATGGATTGATCCTTTGGGAGTGAGCCATTATGTTTCACTGAAAACAGCATGTCAATACTCAAATTTTGGTGTTTGAAAATACGGATTTCGTACCCCTCACAACTGCTACAAAACATGTATGTTACGTGCTCTTTCATTGACTCAAATATCGGTCTGAAATATTATGGAAATAGTAATGACGTCTAGAAGGCAGCGCAACGAATTCACTCCACCAAATCGTATTTTTTATGGTTGGTGGATAGTTATCGTATCCTCAATTTTGGGGATGTTCGGTAATGGTTCTATATCAAACGGATTCCCCCGGTTTTTTGAGCCGATAAGATCTGATCTTGGGATCAGTTATTTTCGTATGTCTCTGGTTTTCAGTCTTGCTCGAGCCGAAGGCGGTGTAGGAGGGCCTCTCGTAGGCTGGCTAGTCGACCGATACGGTGCGAGACCTATGATCTTTTTCGGCGGATTACTTGCCGGAATAGGATTAATGTTTTTGTCACAAGCCCGCAGTTATTGGGCGCTTGTATTCCTTTTCGCGGGTGTGGTCTCAGTTGGAAAAACTGCCGCACTTGGTCAAACACTTATGGCGGCTGTTAACCAATGGTTTATCCGGCGTAAAGCGCTTGCGCTTTCTACCTTGATGACTTCGTTTGCCGCTGGTGGAGCTTTCGTGGTACTCCTACTTGATTTCGGGATATCTCAGATTGGGTGGCGGAGCACTATATTTGTAACTGGTCTTTTTATTACGCTACTAACGATTCCAGTTGCGCTAGTTATACGCAGTCGCCCTGAAGATATTGGGCTGCTTCCAGATGGTGACCCACCGCTGCAAGATTCTGGCGAGGAAAACTCTGTAGTTTCAGGACAAACTTCTGTTTCGGCTGAACAGAATTTCACAGTGAAACAAGCCCTGTCGACAAACAGTTTTTGGTTGATACTACTAGGAGTTATTACTCGTGTCTCTGCGACCAACGCCATTATTGTGCACATATTTCCGATCCTTGAGCTAAAAGGTTTGGATGAGCGGACCGCCTCGGCTTATGTTGCTTTTATGTTCCTAATGGCAATCCCACTAAGATTCGTGTTAGGAGTAGCCGGTGGTAAGTTTTCCTCGCAGAAGCTGCTGTTTTGGGGGATGAATATAGGGGCGATAGGAATATTTGCTTTATGGGCTCTGCCATCACACTTGGGTGTCGTTATATTTATGGTTGGGCTAGCTATTGTGGAAGGTATAACGTCCGTTAACTGGCTTATGGTTGGTGATTACTTTGGGCGGTCTAGGTTCGCTACACTGATGGGAGTCATGAGCGTTTTCCATAATTTCGGCATGTTTATAGCTCCTCTGTTTGCGGGTTTTGTTCGTGACTATACAGGTAGCTACGATATAGTTTTGCTGACGTTTGCGCCGGTATTTGTCATTAGTGCTGTTTCCTTCGCTCTGGCTAGAAAACCGGTTTTGACCGCTGTGTGAAGTGCTTTAAGCGCTTCGTGACAAGAGTCTTATATCTTACGAAGTACGGTGGGATTATATACAGTGAATCTCGCAATTCCTAAATATTAGACATAAACGGGTTATCATGTGCTATATTTACACTACTGACATCCTAAATATGTGATGATATAATCGCCAACGTAAGGAGGTGGGCACTTGCACGCTATAGATTACGTCGCACCAAAAAGCATCCAAGAGGCCGTTGAATTGATGGCATCAAAAGGGGATCAGGCTAGAGCAATGGCTGGGGGCACTGACCTTTTGGTGCAACTCAGAGGAGGGCGTCGTACGTCAGAAGTTGTTGTAGATATAAAAGACATATCCGAACTGAACCAACTGACATATGACTCTCAAAAAGGTTTGACAATTGGAGCCGCGGTACCTTGTTACAAAATCTATCAGGATGACCAGATTGCCGGACTGTATCCAGGATTGGTAGACTCGGCTTCACTGATTGGAAGCATACAAATTCAAGGTCGCGCCAGTATAGGTGGGAACTTGTGCAACTCGGCACCTAGTGCGGATGGTATCCCTGCGTTGATAGCCCTTGGCGCTGTTGCCAATGTGGCTGGTCCGAACGGTAATAGGGAAATACCGGTAGAAGAATTTTGTACTGGACCTGGCCAAAACGTTTTAGGGTCTGGAGAGATACTAGTTTCGGTCAGCATTGCAGCCCCTCAGGATAACTCCGGGGCGGCCTACTTGAGATTCATCCCGCGTAACGAGATGGATATAGCTGTCGCAGGAGTTGGAGCTTCTGTACTTCTAGACTCAAGTGGACAAAACTTCGTCTCTGCCCGTATCGCCCTTGCCTCTGTAGCTCCTACACCTGTTTTCTCAAAAGCAGCCGGAGACTCTCTAGCTGGAAAACCAGTTTCAGATGACTCGATCAACGAGGCGGCAGAAAAAGCAATGGGAGATGCTAAGCCCATCACTGATATGAGGGGAACCATCAAACAAAGAACTCACTTGATTGGTGTGCTTACTAGGCGCACGTTGGATAATGCAATCAAACGAGCTAGGGGAGAATAATAGATATGCCAGGACTAGTTCATGTATCAACAACTATTAATGGGAACCCTGTCGATTTTCTCTGTGAACCACGCCAAAGCCTACTCGAATGTCTGAGAGATGTTGTAGGTATGACGGGCACAAAAGAAGGTTGTAATGATGGTAATTGCGGCGCATGTACAGTAAATATGGATGGAAGAATAGTTACTTCTTGTCTGGTGTTAGGTGTGGAAGCCCAAGGTAAAGAGATCAACACCATAGAAGGGGTTGCCTCACCGGAAGGCCTACATCCTGTTCAGCAAGCATTTTTGGAAAACGCTGCGCTACAATGCGGAATATGTACACCAGGTTTCATAGTAGCATCTAAGGCGCTGTTGGAGAATGAACCAGACGCAGATGAGGCTAGGATTCGCCATTGGCTTGCTGGTAACCTTTGCAGATGTACAGGTTATGACAAGATTGTCAGGGCTGTACTAGATGCGCGCGAGAAGATGAGCTCTTAAAGCTACTAACGCACGTGGTGTTATCACCTTATTTAAGGATGATACTGACAATGCGAACCATAGCAATTTAAGAAGGTACAAGAATACATCAGGGGACAGGCATTGGCCTGTCCCCTGATGTATTCTTGTACCTTAGATACGTACTCTTCGTATGTATGAGAGGTGGATTTGCCAAACGTATTTATACCTACCATGCTCCTTACTGTCAGTAATGGTGTTAAACAAGTAACAGTAGAAGGCACGAACGTTAGACAAGTGATCCATGCCCTTAATGATTTGTACCCTGGTATGTTGGAGAGATTGACCGATGGAGATGATCTAAAAAGTAATTTAGCTGTATCTATAGACGGGGAATTGGCAAGATTGGGGATGATGGAGAAAGTAGCTGATACAAGTGAAGTACACTTTGTGCCTGCTATTGCAGGGGGAAACGCTTGTTTGACTGGGGTCGTTATCGACATTTAGAATTGATGATTAATTTGCACGAAATAAATAATCTATTGTCTGATAGCATTTGGTGCTATTTGACTATAGAGGGGAGACCAAAACTATTCGTATTGAAGAACCCGTTTCTGCTGGAGGAGTAGTCTATCGTATAAAGGATGGGTCTGTAGAAACTGTCCTGTGTGGTAGGGATATTCCTGTGCGTTGGAGTCTTGCCAAGGGTACTCCTGATGACAACGAAACGTTAGAGCAGACAGCCGTTAGGGAAGTCAGAGAAGAAACAGGTCTGGACGTAGAATTATTGGAGCCAATAAATAATATAGAGTATTGGTTTTCTGATAAAAATGCGGGTGTAAAATATCATAAGACTGTGTATTTTTACTTGATGGCTATGGTTGGTGGGAATACAGACAGACATGATGTGGAGTTCGATGTAGTGCAATGGTTTGCGTTGTCAGAAGCTTTGCAGCGATTGAATTATGATAATGAAGTTCAGGTATTGAAGCGAGCTTCTGAATTGATTGAATTGCGTCTCGAGGAAGGTAAGTAGTGGAATTATATGGTGCTCGTGTGACTCTTAGAGATAAGATATTACAGGACGCTGAGAAAGATTATATCTGGCGTTGCGACCCAGAGTTAGCGCGGCTTGATGCCGCCTATCCGCTAACGATGAACTATGATAGATATCTAAAGATATTTGAAGACCAATTAAAGTATCCAACTCCTGGCTCTCACCATTTCGCAATAGAGGTGTCGGACCTAAAATTCATCGGGAACTGTATGTATTACGATTTAGATAGTGTTAATCGTGAAGCAGAACTCGGAATAGTGATCGGAGACCGAGATTACTGGAGTGGGGCTTACGGTTACGACGCAGTGGTTACACTTTTAGAGCACATGTTTGATGTTAGGAATCTAAAGAGAGTCTATCTACATACGCTCGAATGGAACAAGAGAGCGCAGAAATGTTTCAGTAAATGTGGTTTCAAGCCTGTGAAAGATGTCCGACGAATGGGTTTAGACTTTATATTGATGGATATTCATAGGGATGATTGGCTAGAAGGTTGTGAGGAGAGATTGGCTGCGAGATGGGATCATGTATCATCGGGCGTCGCTAATGATCATCTAGATGAAGAATCGGACCAGACTCAACGAGAAATAGTGTCTTAATTTTGCCATTCATATCAGCTGACTAAATTGATCGCTTCCGATAAGTCTATATCGCCTGTGTATAGGGATCTGCCTAATATAGCTCCCTCTACTCCTATTGTTTGAAGCTCAATCAGATCATCTAGTTTTGTAACGCCTCCCGAAGCGAGAATTGATAATCCTGTTTGCGACACTAGCTTTGTGTTCATATCCAGGTTCGGGCCAGTGAGTGTGCCGTCTCGCGATATGTCTGTGTAAAGAATCCTGGTTACTCCTAATGTTTTCATGTCTAAGGCCAAGTTCATCACGTCAACAGACGTGCCTTGAGTCCATCCGTCAATTGATACTGCCTCGTCTCTCGCATCGATGGCTATTACGATTGCGTCACTTCCGTGCGAGGTGTGGATTTGGCTTATTAGAGAAGGATTTTTAATAGCGGATGTGCCGATGACAACTCTGTCTACCCCGATTGAGTAGAGGTTTGTGGCGCTATCGTAGTCTCTTATACCACCGCCGATCTGTATTGGTATCTCAAGGTTGGATACAATATTTTGGATGATATTTAAGTGTTCTATTTTTCCTGTGGCTGCGCCGTCAAGATCAACGATATGTATTCTAGGTGCGCCCTGACTCTGATAGCTGAGTGCGACTTTTAATGGGTCGTCTGAATATATGGTTTCTTGGTTATAATCTCCCTGGTATAACCTAACGCAATATCCTGATTTGATGTCTATTGAGGGTATGACTTCCATTTAGTGCTGTTCCCTAGTTTTATCATTGTATTTCTTATAGCTGACGCACATGTCTATGAAGTTTTTATATATTCGCAGCCCTATATCACCACTTTTTTCCGGATGAAATTGGGTAGCGATCAGATTATCCTTGGCGTAGATACTGCAAAACACCTCGCCGTAATCTGTTGTGGCTGTAATATCACCTGATTCTTGTGGAACGACAAAGTAGCTGTGAACGAAATAGAAAAACTCTCCTGACGGTATGCCTTCTAGAATCGGGTGAGTTTTCTTTATGTCTATAGAGTTCCATCCCATGTGGGGAACCTTCAATCCGGATGACAGTTGCCTTACATTGCCTGATATTACCCCGAGACAATCGGAGTCACCTTCGTCGGTTTTATTAAATAACAGTTGAAGACCAAGGCAGATGCCAAAGAACGGTTTTCCTAAAGCTATGTATTGTTTTATTGGCTCTATCAGATTTCTGTTAGATAGAGCTTGCATAGCGGATGGCGCAGAACCAACGCCAGGCAATATTACTGCATCACTTTTTAGTATTATGTCCGAATCAGACGTGGTTATAGGGTCGACTCCGTATTTCTCGAGAGCTTTAGCAACACTTCGGAGATTTCCGGAGTCATAATCGATAATACTTATTTGTAAACTGTGTCGATCGCGCAATATTATTTGTCACGTGCAAGTGAGATTGTGGAGTGAGCGTTTAGGTGATGTCTCCCGTTGCTCGCTCTATTGGTATTTCTTTATCTTGGTATCTTGCGAGCACAAATAGCAGATCGCCTAGTCTGTTGAGATACGTAAGAATTAATTCATTGGTCAATAGGTCAGCCTCAGCTACTGCAACTACCCTACGCTCCGCGGTACGTATTATAGTACGAGACATATCTATGGCTGAAGACGCTGGTGAGCCACCAGGCAATACGAATACCTTCGGCATCTCAAACTCTTCTTCTAGGGTGTCTATAGTATTTTCTAGATTATCGACCATTTCTTGGGTCACTGGTGAGAAATGTTCCTTGAATAAGTCGTATTTTTCTGGGTCTGTAGCCAATTCAGCCGCGATAGTGAACAATTCCCGTTGTAAATTTCTTAATATGTCTTTTACCTTTGCGTTATCAGATAGCGATCTGGCCAATCCCATAGCAGACACGGCTTCGTCGGTTATCCCGTAAGCTTCAGTATTGGGACTGTTTTTGGATACTCGCCCACCGTATAGCAGGCTAGTTTCTCCTTTATCTCCAAACTTTGTATAAACCTTTTTGCGGTATGATGAAGAGCTCACTTTTTTTCTTTCGCCGTGTCAAGTTATGGTGCTAATAGTGA
>JAPNTN010000164.1:0-9356 GCA_027249445.1 Dehalococcoidia bacterium
ATAAATCCTATTGTAAAACAAACACGAGGCAGCTAATAACAATGACTACATCTCAAAAACTAAATATTTCACTATCCCAGAGTAACTATGACATCTCTTACATTACCTGCCGGGATTTATTCAAGATATACAAACCGGCAGATCTCGAGGTAGTAGCATTGCGCGGAATTGACTTAGATATCAAACAAGGTGAGCTCACAGCCATAGTTGGTGAAAGCGGGAGCGGAAAAAGTACTTTTCTTAATATATTAGCAGGACTCGAGACTCCATCCGCCGGACAAGTTTCTGTCGGGAATAGAAACTTACTTGATATCACTAATAAATCCTTAGTAGAGTACCGTCGTTCAGAAGTAGGGTTCGTTTGGCAATCCACATCACGTAATCTTGTCCCGTATCTAAGTGTTCGAGACAATATAGAACTACCAATGGCAATAGCTGGCTCAAGCGCGACAGATAGACGAAAACGAAGCTCATATCTGCTAAAAGAGTTGCAAATAGAAGATAAAGCTACACGTCTACCTTCTCAACTATCTGGAGGGGAACAGCAACGCACAGCCATCGGAGTAGCACTATCGAATACACCACCGTTATTACTCGCTGACGAACCCACAGGCGAATTAGATAGCCAAATGGCTATAGAAATATTCGACTTGTTGCGTTCTATAAATCGAGACCATGGAACAACCATAGTTATAGTGAGCCATTACCAGGATATCGCTAATCACGTTAATCGTGTCGTACACATTAGAGATGGAAGAATCAGTTCGGAAAGTTTCATGGAACATGGTTTTGACAGAAACGACACTAGGACTGAGCATGAATATGTTGTTATAGATGAGGCAGGCCGACTACAAATCCCCTCTGAAACATTAAATCATGCAAATATTGATAGGCTAGCAGTTATAGACGTTTCAAATGACACTATCACTCTATCTGAAGCAAGGCGCCCTAACGGTAAAACAAATGAATAACTACAAAATATTAGGTCTCATTGCGGAACGACGAATATGACAGATGACCACGGAATATCTAAACCTACACAATCCCATATATTAAAACTGGACTATGTTACTCGCGTATTCGGTTCCGGAAACCAGTCAGTAACCGCTGTAGACAACGTTTCCTTACAAATCAAACATGGACAGTTTGTAGCACTGGTCGGGCGATCAGGTTCTGGAAAAACAACATTAATGAACATTATGTCTGGCCTAGACAACCCAACAAGTGGGCATGTGGAATTTGATGGAAAATTTCTCACCGATATGAGCGATGGGGAACTAGTAAAGTTACGTCGCAATAAACAAGGATTTATTTTTCAGTCATTTGGACTGATTTCATTACTCTCAGCATACGAGAACGTCCAGCTCCCACTCCATATCAGCGGAACTTCATGGCGAGAACGCCGAAGAAAAGCCGCTACTGCATTAGAGATGGTTGGCCTAGCTGGCAGGGCCAATCACAGGCCATACGAACTATCCGGTGGCGAACAGCAGCGTGTCGCTATAGCAAGAGCCCTAGTGTCAGAACCAAACATACTATTTGCAGACGAACCGACTGGTGAATTGGACAGCGTCAATGCGCTGTACATATCACAAATCCTAAAAGACATATCAAAAACCAATCAAGTGACCATTATTGCCGCAACACACGATCCGACACTTGCAGACATGAGTGATCAGATCTACCGAATGCAAGACGGCGCGATACAAAATTGAGCAATTTGGTATTACTAAGGCGTCTGACTTTGCGAATAAAACCATACATGGGTTGCATAGTTCTTGATTGCACACTGAGCATATGATAAATTAACTGTAAATAGTACAAAGAGTTTAGGAGTAGCCAATGGCTTATGTGACACCAAGGGACGGTGAAACTCCGGAAAGCCTAGTAAACCGGTTTAGAGCTTCAGTCCAACACGCGGGCATACTCAGAGAATTGAAAGACAGAAGATTCTTCAGATCAAAAGCCCAGAAGGAACGACTAGCAGCACAAAGAGCAGCTAGGAGACGCAGAAGACAGCGCAGATAAAATAACGGCAGTTAATAAACTGCCGTTATTTATTAATAAGTGTAGGCTCCGCAGGTGATCTAAACGGTCGAGCCGGTGGCGTAGACAACAGAATCAAAACGGTGCCAACCAAATACAAGCCAGCCATGCTCACATACAACATATCGTAGCTACCTGTAACATCTCTAATCACAGCCCCTAGCCCAGGGCCTAGTCCCAAAGCCATTGTCTGCATAGGCCCAAACGCCCCTAATATGGATCCGTAAGAATCCCTACCATAATATTGAGCTATCATCATATGCTCCAGGGACCCTACAGAACCTGAAGACAGGCCCCAAATTACCGCGAACAAATAGGCCGAAGACAAACTATCTACTGTGATTAGAAAAACATCCATGATAGCAGCGACTGCAGTAGCAACTATTAGACATTTTCTAGGCGTAATACGATCAGCTAGCACTCCCCAAATTACATTTCCAAGTGCCAACACAGTCCCCAAACTAAGCACAGCTGCCGCCTGCGTTTGAGATATACCAGATTCCAACAAATACGGCTTCAATCCGAACCCAACACTGGATGACGCGACAGTACCTATAGCGGATGTTATCACTATGCACCATAGAGCTCTAGTCTTGAACGCCTCTTTGACGGTCCAGCTGAATTCTGGTTCCAACAAACTAGACCTATTACCAATTGACGAGGTCTCTGAACCTGTAGTTTGAGCAACTGCATCAGCTCCGTCTGGTAGTAGCCCTATGTCCTCCGGCCGTCTCCGAAGAAGCCACATTAATGGCAGTACTAGCGTCACACAAAGTATTCCTAAGTACCTATAAGCTACTCGCCAACCACTATAACTAGCGACTAACGAAAATAGCATTATATTTATAGCCCCAGAGACAGGACGTATTGTAGAACTTATGGCTAATACTATATTTCTACGGCGACGAAAGAAATTTACTGCCACAGTACGTGGAACCACTCCAATCAACACAGGATTACTGATGGCCCGCCCCATGATATATGCAACATAATACTGAGTAACCGAATCTATGCCTGACAGCAAAAAGAAAGCGATACCGGCAATTAACAACCCTATAGGCATCAATCCTCGTGGACCGTATCGATCGGCAAGATTGCCAACTATAGGAGTTATGAGGCCGCTAGACCATGTCCCAGCAGTAGCGGCAAAGGCCAAAGTGCTTCTGGACCAACCCATATCTTCGATGATGAAATCCTGAACCCCACCGAGGACAACTTGCGAGGAACCAGTAGCAGCAAACGTAGCGCACCCTGCTAACCCTAGAACAAACCAACCGTAATAAAAGGGGATAGGGGGATACCATTCCAAAATTCTGAGGAATTTTCTATAAACCATAAACATTAGATAATTATGCCGAGCAAGAATACCACCTTGTTCTCAACAATAGAAGACCAAAAATATACCGCTCATAATCACCAGAAGTTAACTCTTGTATAACGCACAAGACCGATCCCATACGACCAAGAACATCATTATTTTTACTCACAACTGCTATCTCATCGCGTTGACAGTGGTATAGGCCAATGTTACATTGTATTTAGATCGGCAACTGCCAAATGACGTTATACATAGATACCCCGGGAGGATACAAATTGCCCCGTTACGACTACAAATGCACCAGCTGTTCTCATGAATTTGAGCTGGTCCAGAGCTTTAAAGAAGCTGGTTCGGGGACCTGCCCAGAATGTTCAAAGCCTGCGCAGAGGGTGTTTCATGCTGTCCCAGTGATATACAAGGGCTCCGGATTTTACACCACAGACTATGGAAGGCCTAAGGCACCTGTGGAAAGCTCTAAGGAGACCAAAGCAGCTTCAGACGACAAAAGCACTAGTGCCTCGGAAAAGACACCGTCTACGGAGTCTAGTGACTCAGTGACAAGCGATACCGGATCGAAGTCAACCACGTCGTCCACAACCTAATATTGGCTTCAAGAAATAGCTTCCTACTAGAATGCGTGCTTTAATACAGCGTGTCTCATCAGCCGACGTGCGAAACTCTGAAGAGCTTATCTCTTCAATCAGTGTTGGGCTCCTGATTTTCCTTGGCGTTTCTCAGAATGATAATGAACGTGATGCTAAGTATTTAGCAGATAAAATACTTAGTCTACGCATATTTCCAGACACCGAAAACAAATTTAATTACTCCGCCATAGACATAGGTGCTGAATTGCTTGTCGTAAGCCAATTTACTCTATACGCTAATACCCGCAGAGGTAGACGACCCGATTTTATAAGCGCCGCTAAACCTGAAATTGCTGAAGTACTATATAGCCATTTCATTTCATTACTTGAAACGTCAGGACTAAATATTGTAAGCGGAGAGTTTCAAACAGATATGCGTGTGTCCCTTGTTAACACTGGACCAGTGACAATAATGATTGATAGTGAAGATTTGCAATCATCTCGGAGATAATTATCTATGCCATCCATTCCCTACAAATAGACCTCTGAGGTACGCAATCTGTCCTCCATGTGCGATAGCATCCCACGTGACTTGTCCGAGAGCATCAGCTACCAATCTGGGAGTCTCCACTGGCAGAATAACACGACTTTCAGACAAATCCTCGTCCGTTAAGTCCTGAACTGACGAGTTAAATACCGCTTTCACTTCCTCATAATAACCTAACTGAATATGCCTTGCTGGAGGCTCCCATGAAGATACGTCTTGCTCAGTCCAGCCTACACCTCTATCCTCCAGGTTATCGGGGATATTGAATTGCGCGACCCACCCATTCTTGTCCCAAACTTGCTCGCGGGACATTAGGCGTGTATTGATAAAAGTATCCAAAACACGGCTCATGTGCCATAAAATCCATGCTACGGAATTACAGTGATCCTGAGGACGACGTGTTAATAGATCATAGTCTAGGTCTGAAAGAGCACTATCGACCATATCCCAGTTACGTTTATGAGCCGCCAATATCGCTTCAGTAGGCAACATGATCACACCTGCATTTCAATTTAGTCATTGGGGATTTCAGGTTTGACTCCCTCCGGAAGGTCTACTTCAAATGCAGTTAAAACCTGACCTACCAAAAGATAATGGCCTATCAAAGCAGTTAGTTCTAAAGTCTTTCTAATACCAAACTTATCTTTTACTGCGTCAAATGTCTCATCGGTAATCTTGTGATTTTGCAATAATTCTTTGGTATAGGTCACTAGCAATGCGGCATCACCAGATAAACCCGTAGGTGCTGTCCCATTGGCTATTGCAGAAATAGTTTCTTCAGGGACACCAGCTTCCCGAGCAAGTCTAGCATGAGCGGCAAATTCGTATTGATTTCTAATCTCTCTAGCTGTAGTAATAATCACAGTCTCTTTGAGAGACTCTGGCACATCTAGATCAAATCTGACAAATGTCCCAGTGTGAGCTACCCTAGATGCTAAATCAGGACTATGTAAAAGAACTCCGTATGGCCCTCTTACGCTTCCTCTGCTACCGGCTATAGCGTCGTAATACTGTTGATCTTCCGTACTTAATGCTTCCCTAGCTATATTTCCTAGTCTGGCCATAATATCTCTCCTTAAAATTTATAGACAATCAAAATCTTTTTATTCACTAATGAACTAAGGCAGAATCCTATACTACACATCTGCCTCACTAAGTTCTAATATTCCAGATCCAAGCTGATATCCAAAGCACTCGATGAATGAGTAAGACTCCCTATAGAAATAAGGTCCACACCAGTTTCTGCTACTGATTTAACACTATCCAGAGTTATACCTCCAGAAGCTTCAATAATCGCTCGGCCATCGACCAGAGCCATTGCCTGTCTCATTGTCTCCACAGACATATTATCTAGCATAATAATATGTGCACCAGCATCAAGTGCCTCTTTGAGCTGGTCCAATGATTCTACTTCCACTTCTATTTTTATAGTATGCGATGCTTTCTCAAGCGCTAGACGAACCACATCACCCAATCCCATCTTTTGAGAACTCAGAGCCTCTATATGATTATCTTTGATTAGAATCCCATCTGCTAAATTAAACCTATGATTGTATCCACCACCCATACGAACAGAATATTTGTCCAGGTATCTATGACCAGGCAAAGTTTTCCTCGTATCAACAATCCGGGCCTTAGAGCCTTCGATCTCTCGAACATATTTATTAGTATCGCTAGCTATGCCGCTCATACGCTGCATAAAATTTAAGGCTATTCTTTCTCCACGTAATATACTCCCAGCCGAACCAGATACCTTTCCCAAATCGTCTCCCGGCACGACGCTAGAACCATCTGATACCAGAACCTCACACGACAGTGTAGAATCTACCCGTTTGAACACTTCCATCGCCACATCTATACCAGCAGATATACCGGCAGATTTTGAGCGCAGCATGCCTATGGCAGAAATATCATGGGGTACTAAATTATATGTGGTAGGATCGTTGAAAGTCTGGTCTTCTGATAATGCCATATCAATCAACGTATATATCTCAGGCGGCAATTGTTGCATATTTTGCGCTCCTAAATAATTAGCATTATTCCCACAGAAAGGCTTCAATTATACGAAATGTTCCTTCTATATTATTGTAGAAAGCAAAAAAGTAAAGGTCGACCGGTTATTACTAACTCCAGCCGACCTTTATTAGATCATCAGTCATTTTCTACGAACGATTATTTCAGCGCCAACATCCTCTCCAGAGCAACCATAGACTCGCTTCTTACCTCTTCGGTGACGCTGATCTCATTTATCACTTCACCTTCAACTAACCCTTCCAAAACCCACAGCAAATACGCTGGATGAATCCTGTACATCGTGGAACATGGACAGCTAACTGGGTCCAAACAAACTATTGTCTTATCAGGGTTATTTAGTGCTAACCTATTCACCAAGCTTATTTCTGTCCCCACGGCCCAGGCACTCCCTGAAGGCGAATCATTTATCAAAGCTCTTATAGTCTCTGTAGAGCCATTAATATCGGCGGCATCAACTGTTTCCATGGGGCATTCAGGGTGTACTAATACTTTTACTCCAGGAATTCTTTCCCTAGCAGACTCGATTTGCTTAACAGTAAACCGAGTGTGTACCGAACAGTGACCCTGCCATAAGATCATTTTTGCACTTCGCAATTGATCTTCTGTGTTTCCACCAAGGCTCTTAAACGGATTCCACACAACCATCTGGTCCAGAGAGATCCCTAATTTAAGTGCAGTATTCCTGCCTAAATGCTGGTCTGGAAGAAATAATACTCGATCATTTTGCTCAAAAGCCCATTCCAAAACTCTCGTTGCATTTGACGAGGTACAAACGGCACCTCCATTTCTACCACAAAGCGCTTTGATACCGGCTATAGAATTCATATATGTTACCGGAGTAACTCCGCCATACCCATCCAATACTTGGGTCAAATCATCCCAGGCGTCGTCAACATCCTCCATTGGTGCCATATCAGCCATGGAGCATCCCGCTGTTATATTGGGCAGTATGACTTTCTGATGCTCGCCGCTTAATATGCTTGCAGTTTCAGCCATGAAATGGACGCCGCAAAACACTATAAATTCCGCATCTGGGCGTGAAGCAGCTTCCTGTGATAGGAGAAAGGAATCACCCTGAAAATCGGCGTATTTTATTATTTCTTCACGTTGGTAATGATGGCCTAAGATAGTTACCCTAGCTCCTAGTTTCCTACGAGCTTCAGCAATTTTTGTATCTAGCTGTTCGGCACTGTAGTGCAAATATTCAGTTGGTATTTTTTGCCAACGAACATTAATTGCTATCTCTTCAGCCAAGGATTTTGAAGGAAGTTCATCCTCAGGCTTACAGAATGCTGCATGTTCTATTTCAGTTATCGGGACGAATGGTCTTTTTTGCCTAGTTGTCATCGGCCTCGTACTGTTTTCTATTATTTTATGGGGATATTATACAACAATTGGCGTTGCTTGAAGAGACCACGCGGTAGACGATTCTACAGTTACGCTCACTACATCACCAATTTTAACGTTATCATGGTCAAAAAAGACTATTTTGTCCGTCCTAGTTCTAGATTGCCACCTGCCATTTTTTTGGCCTTCAACTAAAACTTCTAGTTCATTCCCGACCAGTTCACTGTTGATATGGCGCAATATATCTTCTTGTACTGAATCAACTTCCTTCAATCTACGTGATTTTTCATCTTGTGGCACATCGTCTACCATGGTGCGATCTGCTATAGTGCCAGGACGAGTAGAATACGCGGCGCAGTGAACCTTATCGAACTTAAGTTCCCTGATAAGGTCAAGAGAGTTTTCGTATTGCTCAGACGTCTCACCGGGGAATCCTACGATCAAGTCAGTGCTTATAGAGACGTTCGGTATAGAAGCTCTGATTTTATATACAAGTTCTTTATATTCACCTCGGGAGTACGGTCTCCTCATAAGCGTCAAAATTTCATCGTCGCCAGATTGAACCGGCAGGTTAATGTGTTCACAAACTTTCGGTAGATTTTGAACCGAGTCTATAATGCGTTGACTCATAAAGCTGGGGTGTGAGGTCAAAAACCTGATTCTTTCCAGATCTGAGATTTCATTCAATCGAAAGAACAAATCAGACAAATCTGGTTCACCAGGAAGATCTAAACCATATGCATCTACCGTTTGCCCCAGTACAGTAACCTCTTTTACTCCACGCTGAACTAATAGCTCTACTTCATGGGCAATATCGTCAATTGGCCTGCTAACCTGTCGGCCTCTGCGATATGGGATTATGCAAAAAGTACACATTAGATCACAGCCGTGAATTATTGGCACGTAAGTGCTTATATTGGGTTCAGATGGGGCAAGTGAACCAACACAACCTTCCCAGTCCAACCCTTGGGATTCACCGACAAGATCTAGCAGTGGGGAATACTCCTGCGGTCGCATAAACAGGTCAACATATGGGAATCTTTTCTTCAACTCGTCAGTTTGCGCACCAACCATACATCCCATAAGCGCTACGATTTGACCAGGGTTTTTCTTTTTAACCGATCCAGCTATATTTAAATTGCCTATAACCCTGTCCTCAGCACTTTGCCTGACGACACAAGAATTCAGAACTACAATATCGGCATCTTGATTGTTATCTACTGACTTTAATCCGAGTTGATCTAGAGCAGATCCCAATCTCTCAGAATCAGCTTTATTCATTTGGCACCCAACTGTCCAAATCCGATATGTATCCATGTACTTACTATTCCAATGGCGGAGGGGGCGGGATTCGAACCCGCGATCCCAATTTCTCAGGATAAGCGCTTAGCAGGCGCCCGCACTAGGCCACTATGCGACCCCTCCAATAATTAACCGTGAATATATCAAATTGGTAAGTCTGCTACAACCGCCTATTATA
>JAPNTN010000165.1:0-9486 GCA_027249445.1 Dehalococcoidia bacterium
CATGTCAGCGCCACCCATGTCAGCGCCACCCATGTCCATGCCGCCCATGTCAGCGCCACCCATGTCAGCGCCACCCATGTCAGCGCCACCCATGTCAGCGCCACCTTTGTCTCCTGGCCCGCCAGGACCGCCATCATCTCCGCCGGGGCCACCAGGACCACCATCATCTCCGCCGGGACCGCGACCGTCATCTCCACCCGGGCCACCGCCATCATCTCCGCCGTGATCTCCGCCGTGATCTCCACCACCCGGATCATCTCCAGCATCGTGGTCATAGGAGTAAGCAGTGTTTGGTTCTGGGTAAGCCCCAGAGAATGGAAACATAAACAACCCAAATAGTAGGCCAGCTAATATACCTGCACTAGCCATTAACAATATTTTGCGTTGTCTATCAGTGGCTCCGGACATAACTTTTCCTCTTTTCTAAGCAATCTGTATGACGTAGAGATACGCACGAGCGTACAGACATACGACCGGATAATTTTCGTACAACGGGGGCGGAATTGTCAATACGATAACACCGTCAGAACTAGGGATTTGGGTTTACATAAGGACGGAGCCAGTCAAAAACTAGAACTTCATCTTATTGCTACTAAACTCTTTATTTCAGGAGCCTTGGACCATACAGGACTACCCCCTGAGTATGTTCCGATTACAATAGGGTTGAGATCAGCAGATATATCCTCAAACCATTGGCATCTGTCGGTCATTACTACAACTAACCCATTTTCATACCCATCATAGAGACTGTCGGCCGTGAGTCGACCTGCAATTTGAAATTGTGGCGCGATAGATTCAAATATACTGTGGGTTTGATTATCCCAACACACTACCGTACCTTCAGACTCATATTGTTTTGTTACATCAATGACGAGTTGGTAACCCGGACTGTTGATATGATGGGAAACCGAAGCGTTAGTGTAACCAATGATTGCGTAAGGCACTACCAGCAATAGCGCGATATACTTTAAACGGAGCCACCTCGGCGGGACGCCACTAACCCCCATCCTCAGATTGCCCACTAATCTGTACCAATGCTGAAAACGTATGCGGGTCAGTAGGATTGTTGTCACAAAGAGTAATAATAATAAAGCTATGTAAATCGGTTGGCTAGGAGTGCTAACCTCAAAGCTACTAACGGGCTCCTGCAACTTTACAATATACAGAAGTAAGACAGTACCCAAAGCCAACAGGAAAACCAATTCAATTGAACCTCTACGCATCCTGCAAATAGCGCATAAATATTGGTACCCGACAAGGATACATATAAGGAAAATTGGAATGTAAGGAATCCCGTACCTAGGCAAGAAATGAATAGTACATATCGGATAAATAATGGTAATTAACCATATCGAAATAAAAATGTGGTCACTGTTAGTCCGATTCCAACTACATACAAACCCGATGAAGCCAAGGATTACAGGAGCACACAGCAGCAAGGTTACACTACTCTTTATATCACTGCCAGTCCATGGGTATAACACTAAATACCCGAGGGCAAACCTTTCCAATCTGTAAACTAGGTTTATAATCCACGGACTACCCAGTTGCGAAATATCTCCGACCGCCACAGCGTTAAGCCATTGTTTCTGCAAAGCACCAAAAAAAGCACTTAATCCGTCTGAACCTAGAAATACCGCAGGGAAAAACCACAAGCACGAGATCCCAGCAAACATCCCAATACCTTTGATTAGGATACCGCCAGGAAACGTGTTTTCATCGCGCCATCTGAAGATTAAAGGAACTGCCAATAGTAGAACCATACACACATTGGCCGGCCTCACACCTATAGCGATAGACATTGAGGCACAGCCCAATAAAAAAGACCAATCACAAGAACGACCTCGATAAACAAGATATGCAGATAGAACTACAAAAAATGTCGACGGTACATCTGATAGCATAGCTTCACTAAAAGTCCAATGCAGTGGGTTTACGATAAGGGCCACTGACCCGATGAATGCTATTAAGCCACCTACGATGGTCTTCACCAACAAATAGAACGGTATTATTACCAAAGCTCCAAGTACGGCGCTGACCAACGCTAAGCTCGTTATACAATCAGTCGTCATCAGGTATAGGGGCCACGCCATAAGCACGAAGATTGGATATCCTGGGGCATGAGGACGAAAATGGCTGATATCATACCCATACTTGAGAGCATTACAAAAGTTTCCTGAATCCACTTCTCCGATTGATATAGTTGTCAGAAACACTCGCGATACCAATGCTAAGACAGTAAGGCAAATCAATACCCAATTATTTCTCAGCCCAGCCACGACGTCCGTATAAAAACTCAAGCTCAAGTCCTTCATAATTTTTATATTGCATAACCCCTCATTATTCATAGGAAGCTGCCCTACTGAATAAATTAGGGGATCTCTGATTCATTCATAATTGATTTTGCAGGTACTACTCTATATTGCGAAAATTTACCCTCTGACATATGTTCCACGTGCCATGTAACCTCGCCCGAGTCGTCCACCTCGACGATTGTAAAGGTACGACAGCATACGTCACCTTCGCTCATACCAAACACTAACAGGGAATGACCATTATCAAGTCGCACTACATTTGAACAACAATCGGCGAACAGATCAGGAGATTGTCTATATTCCCATACTTTCCGAACAGTCTGGTCGCTCATATCTAATTGTAATTCTAACGCCCGAGAATATTCACCTCCCTCAACAGCCGGCCTATTATTCCCATTGTCAAACAAAATTATATTGCCATTAGGTAGCTCAGCAGCAGAATGCTGATGATAGAATCTATCACTTTTTTGCGGAAATTCGAATTGACCACCAGGACCTCCTAGTCTCCATAGCACCTCCTCGAAATCAGATGAAAGTTTTACAATTTGATCTAGATGCCGCAAAGAAACTAGAACCGTACCATCAACGTTGATGTGGATTGAATTTCCATGACTCCAATCTTGAACAGCGTGATCTCTATTACAGCCTCCCCACATAAATTGCTCGGGGAGAGTGGAATCAGAGTCTGGGGAAGTTCTATCAGAGGGAGAAATGTGATCAAATATATTCCACACTATTTCGTTGGAACCTCTAACTGGATCCCAAATACCTAAAGTATCCCCTTCTTGAGGAATGTCATCTATACCATCACCCCAATATTCTATGGCACGAGATAAATACATCACGCGACCATCATCCATCAATGTCACTTCATGATGCATAGGACCGTTAGGCGGACACACATCATCTAGACGAGCCACCTCATCACCAAGTGGAGTAATCTCTGCTAATCCATATGCCACAACACCAAAAGCGCCGTCTAGAAGTACTATGTTGCCATTGGCTCTCTGATCCATAACATATGGTTCATGACCCTCCGGTGCCTCATAGTACCAGACGACATATCCATCAGAATCTATTGCAACCAGCCCATAAAAAGTCTTTTGTCGAAATTCCAGAAACGTCAGCGGATAAGAAGAATGACCGTTAATCACTTTGAATCTAGCTCTCTCCAATGCTTCAGGAAGCCTCCCCGTCAAAAAGCTCTTTACGTCAGAAACCTCCCTATATCCAGAATCGCTTATCGCCAATATCTGGTATTCGTAAAACGTATTTGCGCGAAGGCGAAAGATAGTTAACTCGTATGTAGTCCCAGAAATAAAGCTCGGACTTGACTCAAGTTTGGGACCATCATCTGACCAGTACCGCACTGCCACTCCGCCTGGCTCAGATAGTTCTCCGGAAATTTTCACCGCAAGGGCATTCGATTCGTGGATCTGGGCCTCTGAACTAATTGGTTGTACGTAAGTATGCTCTATGGATTCAGGCATAGGCACATTAGGTCTGCAGGAGATACAACAGGTCATAACCAATAGGAATGTGAGAATCTGTATCCCGGAAACTCTTTCTTTTACACAAATACTGATTGCTAAGACTCCGAACGTATATCGATAAGAGGAATGTAAACGACCATAAATATATCCTGAGGGCTTTTTATATCCTATTCAATTTGACTCTACATACGGGTCTATATAAAATCATTTCGAACTGGAGACCATAGTTAACCATAGCGATGGTTTCCAATTAATTAGGTCTGTTTCCGACCAATAAACACGCAGAGATTATATACACACATATCTCCAATTATGCCACTTTCATTATTATTTCACCCAAAAGAATACGGCGCAGATCGTAAGACCCCTACAGCGTTACTGGTCACGGGGGTCCTACTTGTTATTATATTAGGAATAGCTGTATGGATAGCATTTCCCAAATCATACGGCGTGTTTCCCCTTGACGACGCGTACATCCACCTAGTGTATATCTCCAACCTAGCAGAGACGGGGACACTTTCTTTCAATCAGGGAGAGCTCAGCACTGGAACATCGAGTCCACTTTGGGTATTTATTAACGCGGGTTTAGTTGTACTTGGGGTAACTCCGTACTTGTCGGCATTATCCCTGTCTCTTCTCATGTTCGTAGTAGTTCTCGTATTAACCATGCTAGTGTCTAGGCAGGTAGGGCGATCCCTCAGTTTTGGTGAACCGATGTCCTCACTACTAGGCTTTCTAGCGGGTTTGCTAATAGCGATAAACGGAAACATTATCTGGCTGGCTCTTAGTGGAATGGAAACCATGATGTTTATCGCTCTGGGATTACTCACACTATTATCATATGAGCATTACAGTTACAGGACCCTTACAGGCGTCTTGTGTGGACTTCTGCTTCTAACACATCCTTCCGGAATAGCACTGATAGCCGCATTGCTATTGGTAAGCCTAGCACGGGGAGAATGGAAGAGTTTGCTCAGGGGCCTGATAAGCACGCTTCTAGTGATTTTGCCTTATCTGCTGTTTTCGTTCCTTGTAAACGGCGATATCTTACCCACCACTGGTAGAGGTAAAGTCCTAACATACGTCGATTCCGGCTTTGACATCTTAGCAATCACGCATTTCATTAAGGCGTTCATACATTACCAATCGTTTCTTCCGCAACACTATATATTATTAGGGACAATACCTATATCTTTAGGCATCTTTCTCTGGGTAAGACTCCAGGGAAAGTCT
The DNA here is from genome assembly GCA_027249445.1 of Dehalococcoidia bacterium. GTDB lineage: Bacteria > Chloroflexota > Dehalococcoidia > Lucifugimonadales > UBA3495 > UBA3495. The sequence goes on from JAPNTN010000165.1 coordinate 5,042, forward strand.
ATCGATGACTTATGGAATATAGTCAAAACAAGAGTTGGCAAGATTTACAGACAACCAGTCGATGGCACCCAAATCTGCAGCAGCGTTTTCAGCCGCGTAAAGTCATCTACAATTGCAAATCAGCATTTACTGATGACCCTATTGATCTCTTGGGGAATAGCACATTTACTTATGTACGCTATTTCATTTCGGATACTGTTACACCATACGAGATACCTGTCCAACGAATACATCATATTAACAATATTAGGGGTCATAGCAATTGGATACGTACACAAAACCCTTATAAGGATACCTATCAGCGTATGCTTGATACCCATAGCCGTAATTGCAGCTGCCATAACGTGCTTAAACTGGAGCCATCTATACCAAAATAACATTAGACAGATTTCAGACGAGTACATACAAATGGCTAGTTGGGCCTCAGTTAACACTCCTCAGGATGCTACTATTGCAGCCTTTGATGTTGGAATATTGAAATATATCAGCGGGCGCCACATTGTTGACCTTGGCGGCATCATTTCGAAAGACACCCACCAATGCCTTACCAAGAGATCATGTGGCCAGTTTCTCTATAACTCTGACTCAGATTTCATCATGTATTCCAGAAATCCCGATGTAGATGTTTACAATGGGATGTACAAAGCAGTGTATGAAGGGCCCATGCTACTGACCCAAAGACCACTAATCCACTATAGTTATCCACAATATCCTGCTCCTACCCTAACCCACTCCCACAGACTCGATATGTATGAAATCACTGGGTGGCATCCTAAAACAAACACAGGAGTGTTGGAGGCATTCAAATATGACAACTCTAGTTTCCAGCCACTAGGTGAAACTATTGACAACACACTTGAACTGGTCGGATATCGAATAGATTATCGTCAAATAGAGAAAATTCCTTATCATCCACTCTTTGTAAATTTTACGCTTTATTTCAGGGCGCTAGAGAAGCTATCGCATCCTTATTGGATTCATATGCAAATTCTGAGTGAAGACTTGGAAACAGAGTACCTGTATTCCAGACATGTACCAACCCACAATTTAGTATCTGCAGAATCATGGCCGATAGGGGAGGTAATCAAAGATCATCACATCAGACCAATACCTGAGGACCTACCAGTTGGAGTCTACGCAATAAGACTCACAGTTTCACGCGACAAACAGCTTGAACCTGAAAATCTGGAATCCTATGATTGGATATCACTGGGACGGATAGCCAACTATGAGAACCGTTTGAAGCCAATTCCTGTAGGAATATCAACTAACAATAATTAAACGCTCAACTGTTGAGAGTATCAACTTTCATAGTCAGTTGGTGTTGATTTAGCTCAATACAGACAGCATAATAGTCAAATAGATACCAACTTCTCCCTTTCGACCACAGCGTAATGACGGTATTGAATCTCTAAACCATAGGTACGTTTTGTATAAGTTAGTCTTAACCCCATTAGTTTTGCTATTTTTGGTCGCCTGTTCAGCTCCAGAACCCACGAGATATGAAACAACCAGTAGTCCGGTCCTTATAACTCCTGAAGCACATATTACATCTGAACCTACCACTACGCCCACTGCGGGCCTGCCTACCATCTCCCCGACAGAAACTCGGGAACGGGACAGTGTGCCAGCCAAAGACCTCTGGAATTGTTCCGCACCTGTTAATGAAGTTACATGCAGTAAGTCTTCCAATAACATTCCCATCGAAATTGATACGTCCTCACATGAATGGCCGCTCCCCAACAAAGACTATGCAGGAACACGAGAGGCTGTTGCATCTGAGATTTCATCAGCAAACATCAATTCTCTCGAGATAGCATGGACTTTTCCACTGCCAGGAGCAGGAATGTTCGGAGCCGCTGCAACTAATCCGTTAATTATTAACTCAACAGTGTATCTGCAAGATCTGGGAAGTAACATATTCAGTTTGGACTTGAAAACGGGAAAGCCTTTGATTGAAGCCATATATAACCGGCCTAACGGCGGACCGAATGGTGTAGCTGTCGGACAAGGTAGAATATTCGCAAGCTCAAGTGCCTTCGGTATCAGGTCACTGGATTCCGAATACGGAGAGGAATTGTGGCACTACAATCTGCAGCGCACAGAGAATGAATTCATTGACATGCAACCCGTCCTTTTTGGAAACAGTCTATATGTAAGTACTAAAACCAATTACGCAGGGAATGCTACCGGAATGATATACGCGCTAGATCCTGAGACAGGCGGAGTTAGATGGAAATTTGACACTGTAGATTCAGAGGACATCTGGGGGAATCGAGAAATTAACAGCGGAGGAGGAGTCTGGTATCCACCATCCATAGACATCAAAAGAGGTGTCACATATTGGGGTGTCGGCAATCCTGCCCCATGGCCAGGCACCGAACAATTTCCTAACGGGACAAGTAGGCCAGGCCCTAACCTGTACACAAATTCTGTACTCGCCCTCGACCATACTGATGGAGAGTTACTATGGTACAACCAGATCATTCCTCACGATCTTTTAGATTATGATTTTCATCTATCTCCTATCGTCACATCGATAGAAGTAAACGGCAAACAGACCGACATCCTAATAGCAGGAGGGAAGAATGGTAGCGTGATGGCCCTTGATTCGGTCTCTGGAAAGCAAATATGGGAGACAGAAGTTGGGATTCACGAAAACGACAAGCTAACAGAATTGCCCGACCCACCAGATACAGTCACAGTGTTCCCAGGTCACTTCGGTGGAATAGAAACTCCGATGGCAGTGTCAGAGGGAATAGTGTATGTCCCTGTAGTAAATCTCGGATCCAAAGCTACCTCACAATGGAGTGAAACTTTTGATTTCGGGGAAGGAACAGGAGAACTTGTAGCAATTGAGACTGGTAGTGGGAATGTTATCTGGAGCCACGATTTCGAGAGCATGGTATTTGGTGCGGCAACAGTAGTGAATGACCTAGTATTTACATCCACATTTGACGGTATGATCTACGCATTTAATAAATACACGGGCTCTGTAGTGTGGGATTATCAATCACCGGCAGGAATAAATGCATGGCCCGCAGTTTCTGGAGATACTATTTTGTTTCCAGCAGGCGTACCCACTGAAACACAAGAACCCATCTTAATGGCATTTCGATTATCTAAATAGACACACTATGAAGCCAAAATAAGATATTGCTACGTTATTGGATCGCGCTGAGACGATATATATCTCCCTCGCGGGTTCCAACATACACTTGACCTAGTTCATCACTACCAAAGGCCGTGATATTTCCACTGACCTGTCCTAATTCCGCAACAAAAAGGAATCCGACACCATCCTTTATGGCCCAAATTGTTCCCATGCAATGATCCCCAAACAAATACATTCCTTTGAGACCGGGAACTGAAGTACCTGTATACACTACACCTCCGATTATCGAACAGCCCTGTTCCCTCCCATAAGTCCAAGTCGGCAACACTGTTCCAATGTCGCATGCAGTAGTGTCACTTAGACATCCGAAACCTTCTAGTTTGTTCCAACCATAATTGCCTCCCGGTACAACCTTATTCACCTCTTCCCATAATTCCTGGCCAACATCGGCAGCCCACAATGTGCCTGATGCGATGTCAAAATCAAATCCCCATGGATTACGTAGTCCATATGCCCATATCTCTGATCTATAATCAGCGGAGTTATAAAAAGGATTTGTGTGCGGGATGTCATACATGGCGTCATCTCGGTCGCCTTGTACGTCAATTCTCAAAATAGAACCCAATAAGGTTTCCAAATTTTGAGCATGCCCGTTAGGATCATTAGCCCCACCTCCATCCCCTACGGCTATGTATAGGAATCCCTCAGGCCCGAACATAAGTTTTCCACCATTGTGGTTACCAAAAGGCTGTGGAATTTCAAGCAGTATTTCTGATGAAGATTCATCTGCATCTAATCCATACCCGTGATCAACATATCTAGCGATGACAGATCTGCGAGGGGATGGCGCTATATAATATACATAAAACTCTCTGGTCTTCCCGAACTCTGGGTCAAAAGCAATTCCCAATAAACCCTCTTCATTGTACTGGGTAGACACCATCTCACGGAGGTCGAGGAATATATCAGCTTTCGAGTCAGTCTGATTACTGTCTACCGTATAGATAATTCCGTCTTGAGTAGCAATATACAATCTGGACTCGCCATCGGCAGGATCCACAATGTCAGTAATCTTTTTTATGCCGAAGTTTTGATAAACCCTATCGAATTCAATCAAATCCGCCAGAACCTCTTCTTCTGTGATGGTAGTCTCAATACTTTCACCTGATGGCGCAGGGGTTAGAGCACTAGTGACTATCTCGGTCTGGCTAGATATATCACCATTGACTTCGATAACAGCAGATTCAGCAGTGGATTCAATAGATCCCACCATATCCGGTGGGTAAATCGTCTGGTTTGCACGCGAACAACCAATCATGGAAACAATCAC
>JAPNTN010000166.1:0-3030 GCA_027249445.1 Dehalococcoidia bacterium
TTTAGTCGGCTATTTTCTCTGGAACACCCTCAGCCGATTGAAGAAGGCATGGTATTCGCATTAGAGGCATTCTGGCCCGCATCTGACGGCTGGTCAGCAGCCCGAATTGAAGAAGAAGTGGTTGTGACTAAAGATGGGGCTCAGGTTATCACGAAATTTCCTGCTGAGGAACTTGTTGTGGCGGGTAGGCATTATTATGCGGCGACCGGTCCTTTGCCCACTACTCGGGAAGCGCAGTCGCATCTCAATAGGGTAGAGTAGATTGTTTTAGCCTCATTGTAGTCTTGCTTTGTGAGGATTCAGTTATCATCCGTGGGACTTAGCATGGTGCGTAGTTCTAGTGGTTGCTTGTGAATTTTTGCAAGTGTCCGCTATGTTGTCTCGAAGCGATGTTATTACTTGTAACACTTGGCATTTGTCTATCTGCTTGATACCACCCAAACTACTCCTGGTACATATACTAGGAGTAGTTTGGGTTTATGTTAAATCTGGGAATGGATATTTATCTATCTATTTCCATTGCCATAATTCCCATGTTGCATTCCCTGCAGCATCTACGTCCCAGTCGTATACAACCGCGGCTCCGTTTAAGGAAGCGAGGGAAGGCGCTGATGTTTCAAAATAGACCATTCCTTTAAATGTAGTTCCGCCCTCTTCCGTAAAGCTCCCGATTCCGGTAGCTCTGAAAGTAGCCACTCCATCAGCTGCTATAACAACCCCAGCATTCGGGCATTCTCCATAAATAGTGCCATCACCCCTCATTTCAGCTGAATATGTAGCCATTATCTGAAATACATCTGCTCCTGCAAGCGTGCCTGATCCACTTATTGCGTGTACTTCAAACCTGGGATTAGTTCCATTAGCCGGTAGCGATATTGCGTTAGTAATTGCTGTAATAGATCCTATCTTTTCCGCTTGTGACATTGTGCGTCTCCTTAGGTGCTAATTTTTTGATCATGAGTATTAATGCCCAACTAACTATGCTATATGGCTAGAACGTGATATTCAAGTGATTATTATGTTTTCTGAGAGATAGCGGTAACTCTCAAGTCTATGATTCTTAATGGTCTGATACATGATCGCCGGCCGAAGGGCATAGGACGGAATAACGCTAGAACACTCATAAATATTAGATGGTGATGAGGTATTAGGGTTTGGGAACCCTAATACTATGATTGATTGGTATACCATATGATGATGTCTTGAAGAGAAACCGCCCTCGTACATAAGACGAGGGCGGTTTCTCTCTATATCTAAGAAATTACGACGCTGCTATCTAGAGTTGGTTACGGTCTGGTTAAGGTCTCGAATCGCCTCAAAAGTTTCAGGGGTAGGCACCGTGCCTATAGCGACGTGTTTCACTGTATCCCAAGACCGGTTTACCTCTGCCATCACTTGCTCATCTGATTGGTCTATATCGATAGGTATCCCTATTTGAGCCCACGACGGGAGTCCAGTCACCCAGAATACCTCAGTTTGGTTTCCTTCGGGATCCTGGAAATAACAACCTATAGCACTTGCATGAGTGACTATGCGGTTCAATTGGTATCCTCGCTCGATGATACGTTTCTTAAAATCTCGAAGGTCATTTAGTGAATCAACTCTCATGGATATCTGGTTGATCAAATGAGGGTCTTCTAGAGACGCTCTTCCGTTCACCAATGCTATTTCATGGTCGCAATTCTCTGGATCGGCACTATAAAACGCACCAGCGGGTCCGACTTTGGTTAAAGTCATTCCCATGAATGTACCGTAGAACTCTTTCATTAGTTCCAGATCGTGAACATAAATTCCCACGTGTCCTAGGCCAGTAACTTTCGCTGTCATGTTTATCTCCTTATGTCTGTTTAAGATTTGAGATTAACTTAGGGTTGCGATTCCTTGGCTCGAATTCAATGCCTTAATCTAAGATAATTATGAAACTGATTGTCGGATTATATTGGACGTTACTGGTACTGTCTATGAATCATATTCTAACTGTGACTGATAATGTATATCAGGATATTGTGTTAATTCTAGAAAGCCAAATCAAACTGGTCAAATGTCTGCAGACGATCATTCAGATAGTACATTACTCGCTTTGGCATCAGATATATATTGTTGGACATCATCAGGTAAAAGGAGTCGCTGCTTTTCAAGTTTCTGCGCAGCCTTTTTAACTGCCTCAATATACCCATCATGATTTTCGTAACGTTCCTCTAGCGATAAGCGTGGGTCATTAGCCGCAATGCGTTCGGATTTAGTCGTTTTGAAAGGTATATATTGTCCTTCGGATTCCAAGCCTTCATTTTCGCTATACTCGTCTCTGCGTAGGCCCCAGCCTGTTGTGGTAGCAATTGGTGCTTCCACTGGAGGTAGTCGTATGCCGGCCACTTCGTTTCCGTCATCATCTACTCTGGATACGAATATTGTGTATGCTGGCCGATCTTTTATCGATGGAGGGTATTTGGATAAGATTCCATTATCAAAATGGTCTCCAAAATCTAGAAGATACCGTGTGGTAATTAGTCCGTTGTAATTCACTTCTGGAATGTTAGGCCAACCGAGAGCCTTCTGAGGTACGATTCCTGTCTGGGATCCTGGTATAGTGACGGCTACGGCGGCATTTGTGGCTCGCCTGGGTACTTGGCTATCGGGTGGTGTAGTCCCTTTGGTTACCCATTCGTCCAGTGCTATTAAAAGAGCTCTGTGGGCCGAGTAAGGCGCTACAGGATTGGTGTACTGTTGCCCTATGCTTTTATCGTTTATCTTGCCTACACCATGTGACAAACCGGATAATAGATAAAATCTGACGTTTTCGGGATCTTTTAGATCGTTACCCTGTGTATCAGTGTGTAATAAGGACGATGCCTTTACCCAATATTCGTTTGAGGTGTTTATCTCAAATCTTTTGGTCTCTGTCTGACTAGATATGCCCCTGAGGCTTTTCCCATCTGTTTTCCCGCTTAAGTGATCGGTCAGTGTTTGATGGGCAAATGGGAAGACAGCTTCCGGATATAAATGGTTCTGGCGATTACGTTCAGTTCTTCC
>JAPNTN010000167.1:0-12670 GCA_027249445.1 Dehalococcoidia bacterium
CCGATGGTTATAACTGCAAAAGAGCTGGTTCAAGGTATCAGTAAGAATAGCCCCAAGAAGAATATTAAAGAGTATTTTGCTAAGTTTGCTGATATCACAGGAGTGGTTACTAGAATGGACGAAGTCCGTGGAACGTTAGAAGTAGTGCTTGACGGTGAGACTGATGGCGAACTAGGTTTCGTAATGTGTAAAGCTGCTGGGTATGATGAAGAAAAAGCGGCTGCTATTTCAATTGGAGATACCATTACTGTCACCGGGCAAATTAAAGCCATGAAAGAAAACCCGGGTCAAGCGGGACAGGATAATATGATGATTCAGTCCTTGGCACAAGTAATAAAACCATGTGACTTTAAGTAGGTTCTGAACAGTACTTTCACTGATAACAAATACTAGTGAAAGTACCTAAATACTAGTGCAAATTGTGCTTGTTACGTATACGTTAGTTTCGCTTGGATGCACACGGAATGACGATACTAATTGCATAGATGCATATAACAGTTAGATTCCTAGTAGAACTGACCCATGCGAATGGGTATCCTGCATGGATTTACTCATCTCAGTGATGGGATTACCTTCTCAGAAAAAAGTCTTATACTGTTCTCTGTGGCCTCCCATGACATAGGCCCTAGGCGAAAGTGGATGATAATACCACCTATGCCTGTTGAGTTAAGCTCTCTAAGTTGTTCGGACACTTTTTCCGGTGAACCGTGAATGAGACCATGGTCTACTGAATCTCTGGCTGCTCCTGCGGTTGCAGAAGCTTGATTTTGTAGCTCTTCAGATGTATTAAATCTTTGCCGGTTACTGGATAAATACGCTCTCATATCTCTGAAACAGGGTATTCCAATTTCTTCAGCTTCCTTCTCAGTATTAGCTACAAATATATTGCGCCATATCCAGGACTGAGACAATTGTTCCTCTATGTATTCGTGGGAGAATCCAGAAGCGAGCATTGTGTGCTTATATTGGTTTATTCGATCTATAGTCACAGAGTTTGATTGAATGTTCATTAAAAAAGGCCTGCCCAATCTAGCCATTTCCAAAGTAGACTCGAGTCCTGAGCATGCTCGTATAATCGGAGGATGAGGGTTTTGATAAACTTTGGGTCGTAAGACGGGAAGATCAATTTCCCAAAACTGGCCTGAATGTTTGTAGTCGTCGGTAGTCCAAGCCCCGACTAGAATTTCTTCAAACTCAAGTAACCTAGCTTGGGCTTCTGATGGATCTACTCCGTAACCTCTGAATTCATAGAAGTTGTATGCGGTTCCCCGACCCACTCCGACAATCATTCTCCCTTTTGTGATGTTATCTATTAACGCTATTTGTTCTGCGAAGCGCGTTGGATGATGTAGAGCCATCTGGGCAACTGCAAAACCTATTTTAATGTTATTAGTAGTAGCTCCAATGGCAGCCGCGAAGGTGACAGGATCGACATATGCACATCCTCCGTCGAAATGATGCTCTGCTAGCCATACCGCATCGAATCCCAGCTGATCGCACAGTACAGCTTCCCTTAGTGAGTCCTCGATGATAGTAAGGTCGTTTTCCGGTGAACGACTTTCTGGAAACAAGAAATTACTAAATTTCATCGGTACATGGCTCCTTCAACAGGTTTCTGCTAGTAAGGTCACTGGATATTCATTGCTTTTAAACCAATAGTCGCCAATTCCTCATCACGCTCTATATACCCCCCCACACCGATTCCGCCCATAATTACTCCGTCGCGGGAGAGTACAACAACTCCACCTTCTCCAGGAGTAAGATTGGGATCGCCATAGTCACTCACGGTCCTACCTCTCTCTAGTAGTTGAGCCCCGTTTGCACTTGTATCCATTCCCATAACAGCGGCTGTATAGGCTTTTCGAAAAGCGTGCCTACGAGCGTAGAGTCTGACGTTGTCCATCTGGTGATAAGCGACCATAAGACCAGCTTCATCTACAATTGCGATAGCAATTTGTTTAACAAAAGGGTTGGTAGCTTCATCAAGGATTGCTCTCATCGCATCACTGGCTTGAGCGGACGTTATATAGGGTTTGTTGGCCATTCTGATTCTCCTTATTCACCTATCAAATATTGACTATCATAAAGATATGTTTGGGTTCCCGCAATTAACTGTAGCTACCGGGGTAATGAACAAGTGTCGATATTGAATGGCGTCTGGGTGTATTCCAATGCCTAAATATTAATTCAAGATTATAAGTATGATAAACAGAAACTTGCCGTTTTACTAAAAAGGTCATCGCATCGACTTAATGCGTTATCTGATGAAACATTTTTTTCGAATTCGTGTATCTATTGTACGAATAATAAGTATTGACACAAAATATAATACATTGTATAAATTTGCACCAATGAAAATATCCTGTATTCGTTTACAAGGAGGGATCGAAAGCTATGAAGAGGTCTCATAATTGGAATGCCAAAGGGATTTTACCGATAATATTAATATCTACACTCGTTATGATACCGATCATTGCTTGCGGCGGGGGAGATGCTACTTCTTCTGCAGGATCGGAAAGGGCAAAGACCGTTGCAGAAATACCGACAGAACCAACGCTACCGCCACCGTCTTCTTTAAAAGCTGATACAGAAACAGTGTTAACCCTTACAGCTGAGGAGTTGGTTAAGGGTATCACCGGAAACTCTGCCAAGAAAAACATAAAGGAATATTTTGCTAAATACGCTGATATCACGGGTGTAGTAAAGCAGGTTGAAAAGGGTGAACGGACCCCTAACTATGAAGTCCTTCTGGATGGAAATAATGGTGATGCTGAGCTGGCATTTGTCATGTGCAAAATCTTTGACTATGATCAGGCTGAAATAGATGCCATCTCGGTCGGTGATACGGTCACAGTGCATGGGCAAATAAAGGCGATGAAAGAGGTTCCGGCTGGTTCTGGACTGGTTGCTTCATGGACTCAGAAGAATTTTCGCGGTCAAGTCATAAAGCCCTGTGATATTAAGAAGTGATGTTCCACTAGCCACGAAGTCCAGACAAAATTAGTTGGTTTCTCGTCTAAGTCAAGACTTTTCTATCAAATATATATCCGATACATTAGAGGTTGGCCTTTTTAAGGCCAACTTTTTTGTGGACCGATATGTGTGAGGAAAATGAACTATTTGAGACTAATTTTGACGCCTAGGACTGCTATCTTTGCTATTAGTATTTTGAGTTTGTTGATTTTTTTAATAGCTTGTTCCACAGGCGAAAGAAGTAACACCATCCGGAATGCTGCCAAAGAAAACCGGGATGTGTTTATCGCTGAGGATTATCTGCAATCAGGAGACTCTCTTTTAGTATCGCCCACTCGAGAGGTAGATGGTCTGGTCATAGGAAAACAATTAGGGCAGACAAGTTCTTTACACTTATCAGAACCAGATGACAACACCGCTATACAAACATATTCAGACGAATCCTACGAATCTATTGAATACGGTGCATCTGTAGAAATGGAAGAGGCAGGTCAAAGCGGATATGGAGATGTGTCAGAAATAGATGAATCAGAGGTTTGGAAGGAACTAGTCCATGATCCCAGTGCGTTTTTTAATTTTGATGATCGATTGATCGGATATTTTTCGGGGTCGAACGGCGACTCTTTGAAGAGTATAGAACTCGTGTTACCAGAAAGAATATTTGAGTTACATGGAGTCGTTTACGAGGAGGGTATACCAGAATGGGCTCAGTATACTCTCGATGGCATCATTCCTGATCGAGATTTTGATGCCCCTGCCATTCTTGAAGACCGTTTCATATTTTTTACTGTCTATGATGAAAATGATAGAGAGATAACTGATGCAATTGGAGTAGTGGAGAATATGGGAAATCCTGATAATCCGGTATGGTCAGATATGGGAGTTATTGTAGAATCATTCGATGAATTACCAGGTACACCGAGGGCAATGGATCCAAGCGTACTTGATGACAACGGTAAATTGTATTTGAGTTTCGGATCTCACGCAGGAGGTATATTCATCACAGAGTTAGACCCGAATACTAAAAAACTCCTAAAATCACCGGACATAACTGAAACAACTTTGGAAATAGATAGATTTATCAATGTGGCGCAACACTACGAACCCAATGATGAAGGAGAAATAGAGGTTAGTATCGAAGCACCTTATCTGTACAAAAATGATGGATACTATTATTTGTTTGCTAATTGGGGGGCTTGCTGTTCTGGAATAGATTCAACGTATAACCTCAGGGTGGGCAGATCTGATGATATTTGGGGCCCCTATCTTGATAAGGATGGGCAAGATATGCTTAACGATGGCGGCACACTTTTTTTAGGGTCTGAAGGCAAATATATTGGGCCAGGACACGCTGGTATAGTTGTTACCCCGGAAGGCCAAAACATATTCACATATCATTATTATGACAGTACGGATAAAGGCGCATCGAAGTTAGCTGCTCGAGAATTAATTTGGGATCAGCAGGGATGGCCAGTTCTATTGGATCATTTGATTGACTAACTGATGAATTAGATATAGGCAGGATGGTGCTAATGGACATTATTGGAAATAGGCTTAAAGATAAAGTAGTTATAGTCACCGGATCTGGCGCTTCCGGAGACGATGAGTTTGTTGGTATTGGACAGGCTATAGCCGTACTTATGGCAGCACAGGGGGCCAGTGTTTTAATAGCTGATATGGATGAGGCTAATGCCGTTAAGACGGTCTCACAAATTCATGAATTTGAAGGAATCGGTTCCATATTCATAGGGGATGTTACAGATAGTGTCTCATGTAACAATATGGCAAATACTGCATTAGAACGATATGGCAAAATAGATGTGCTCGTTAATAATGTTGGGATAGTCGGTCCCGGGTCGGTTACTGATGTGTCAGAGGATTTCTGGGACAAAGTTATTGATGTAAATTTGAAAAGTGTGATGCTATCAAGCAAATATGTCATACCTGAAATGATTAATACCGGCGGTGGGTCAATAATTAATCTGGCATCTATAGCCGGCATGAGAGCAGGGTCTATGGGGGCAGGCCATCCATATGCTGCTTCTAAGGGTGGGATAATCGGTCTTAGCAATTCCATGGCTGTTCATTACGGAAGAAATAATGTTCGGGTTAATTGCATTGCTCCTGGCCATATTCGGACCCCGATGGTTTCCCGACACAGTTCGGAAGAACTCTTGAATTTACGGCGCAAGGCAGGCCCGCTGGGTACAGAAGGAAGTGGATGGGATGTGGCTTGGGCAGCAGTGTTTTTGGCATCGGATGAGTCCAAATGGGTAAGCGGTGTCACATTACCAGTAGATGCAGGATTATTAGCTACAACACCTCTGTCTATGTACCCTCATTTGATTCAGGATTAAGGAGATTGGTATTCCTCAGGGCTATCTGTTGTCTTAGCCGACTTGATATCTTCTCAGGAAGTCCATGTTTATCTCATAACCTATGCCAGGTGTGTCTGGAACCGTAACGAATCCGTCTTCATCGGGTATTAATAATGGTTGGAAAATTTCAGCTCGCAGGGGGTCTACTTCAACTGGATAGTATTCCAAGAACTCACCATGAGCAACAGAAGCGGCTAAGGGTAGCTGTAACTCTTGGCAACCGTGGGGTGCTATAGAAACCCCTTTTTCGGCAGCCAGATCTACTACATCTTTCGCGACGTCGTATCCAGGACAAATAGTAACATCGACATTCAATATATCGGCCCCATTATGATCTAGTAATGTTTTAAAATGGGCCAAGTGATAACCATTTTCACCTGTGGCGATCTTAACGCTTGATTGTTCTTTTAACGTAGAGTGATCTTCGTAGCTATGTATCGGCAAAGGCTCTTCAAACCAATAAACATTGTATTCCGGTAAAAGGCGGGCGAACTCAAGGGATTTATCCAGATCTAACGCGCAGTTAGCGTCTACCATCAATGTCGCTTGATCGCCGATTGCAGACCTTGCGGCTTCTACTCTTTTCATGTCTCCAGATATCCCGACATTGGGGTCGCCTATTTTAATTTTCACCGCCGATGCGTGCAGCTCTTCTATATTGAACCTTACTTCATGCTGGAGCTCCTCTAATCCCTTTCCCTCAGCGTAGTAACCTCCAGCTATATAGGTTCTAATACGTTTTTGGTATCCCCCTAGTAATTGGTGAACTGACTTTCCCAGGGCTTTCCCCTTAATATCCCAGCACGCGATGTTTATCGCGGCTAGAACTTGCGTGTTTATCCCTCCTGGTCCCAATATCTTGATCAGCTTTTCACCTAGGTTAGTTGAAATAGTTCTCGTATCCATTGGATCTTGACCTACTAGCATAGGTCGAAAATAATCGACGTAGCCTGGAAACAAGTTTAAAGGCCTTTCAGCTGCCGTCCCCCCGTTCCACCCATATCCCGTAATACCTTCATCGGTTAAGACAGAGACCTTATGTAGTCTCCCAGGGCCGTAGAAATGATTGCCATTCCAAATTCCTGGGCGTTCCCACTCAAAAACTTCGCTGATTATGTCTGTTATCTTCATGTGATCACCATTATTAAATTACAAGAGTCTGGTATACATATAGTGCTAGAATAGCACGGTATGTTTACGATCTTATTGTAACAGTTACACTTGTCCAGAACTTGATCATTAAGGAGAGGCGATGAACCTCCAGTCACAAATCTTTATCGGGGTCGCGATAATAGCCGTGTCGTTCTTTGTGTGGTGGATGCAGCGCAGAAAAAAATAAAAGTATTTAATGTGGTGTCTATTCGGAAGGTTCACTGTAGACTAATAGCGAAATAGTGAGGAGTTATTTAGATGGATGATAGTAAATACAATCCCCTAACGCCTGAAGAACGGTATGTTATAGAGCAGAAAGGTACAGAACGGCCATTTACCGGAGAGTACGACGACTTTTACGAATCTGGCTCGTATGTCTGCAGAAAATGCAATGCAGAGCTTTACTCGTCGTCGGATAAGTTTGATGCACACTGTGGTTGGCCTGCATTCGACAAGGAAGTTAATGGAGCGGTTAATCAATTACCGGATCCTGACGGCATGCGTACGGAGATTGAATGTTCTAACTGTGCTGGGCATTTAGGACACGTATTTTTTGGGGAAGGATTTACTCCTACCAATGCTAGACATTGTGTAAATTCATTATCAATGAGATTTGTCCCTAAACAGTAGAAGTACGTGGCTGCCGGTGAAGAATGACTGGTATAATCTAGTTGTAACTCCCGCTGTCTGGACTTCCTTACTTCCACTTAGGGTTTGGATGATGGGAGTTACTCCTAAAAGGATTGAATCGCGTTAGAAACCTTCTAGTTAATTATCTCCTGATCTTTAGTGAAATGACTTGTGTAGGCTATTAAGTACTGCGGGATTAAAGAGGGGTACAAAGTATGTATGGAACCATAGGAAAAATGAAGATTAGAGCAGGCGAAGAGGAAAATGTTCGTCAAATTCTTTCGCAGTGGGAAAACGAAGAGAAAGATACAATTGATGGCGTAGTAGCTACTTATTTCATGGTGCCTGATAGTAATGCGGGTGAGATAATTGGTGTGGCTGTTTTCAGAGATAAAGAAGCCTACGTGGCTAATGGAAATAGTCCCGAACAGCATGAAAGATTCATGAAACTAAGAGTCTTGCTAGAAGGTGATCCGGAATGGACCGATGGGGAATATTTAACCCTGTAGTATTGACCAATGTTAAATGCAGGTGATGAGCTACAGCTTTCGGAATGAACAGTTAATTGGAGTAACCTAATGTACAAGCTACCCCTCTCGCTTACCTTATCGAGATTCGTTTTGGGTATCCTAGTACCTATATTGATTTGCATAGATACCTATATCTGTACATTGCTGGCGCTTGTGTTATTTATTTTAGGAGCCTTGAGTGATGCTGCCGACGGAGCAATTGCGAGACGCAAATCACAACAAACCAAATTCGGGGCATTTATCGATCCTATAGCCGATAAGTTTCTGGTTTTTATGGTCCTCATAACCCTGGTATATAGGGCAGACTCATGGATTATATTGGCTATATCGTTAGTAATAATAGCTAGAGAAATTTTTGTGATGTCTTTACGTGAATGGGCTTCCGCCAATGGTATTCAAGATAGTGTAAAGGTCTCGAGCTACGGCAAACTTAAAGCAGTAATACAGATGACCGGGATAGCGATATTGATTGGTACTCCGGTAATCAGTAATTTATACCTCTATGAAATCTCTATAGCTATACTTTCCGTTGGAGCCTTGATTGGACTGTATTCAGGTTTCTTATATTTTAAACAACCCTTTAAGGCGGGTGTACTGCATTAGTACCAAGTCTGCCTTGGAATACTGATCCGAGTTTCTTGTATTTCTATCCAGATGAGATTAGTTTACTAAGTTAGATCACGTTGTACGTGATTTTGTGAAAACGAATAGTGTTGCTGTGTCGGTACATTAACAGGCCGCTTTACTATCATGATATGAACGGAGTTTGTAATTGAAATATAGAAGATTGGGCAAGACTAATCTAGAGGTATCCGAAGTAGGACTCGGTGGTGCCGGTATTGGGCATGCCTGGGGTGCTATTACAGATGAAGAATGTGTTCGCACAGTTGAGAGAGCTCTGGAACTCGGGGTTAATTTTTTTGATACTTCGCCAGTGTACGGAAATGGTCAGTCAGAAATTAACTTGGGTAAAGGAATTGTATCTCATAGGAATGATGTAGTGATTGCTTCGAAGGTAAGACTTAGAACTGCTGATCATCTATCTAACATGCGGTCGGCTATTCGAGAATCACTAGATAATAGCTTTGAAAGGCTAGGGACAGACTATGTGGATATCTTACAGATACATCACCAAATAGGGATGGATAGAGGTGAATACATGTCTGCGGTTGGACCTCCGCCTCGCTATGCCTATCGGTTAGACGAGAATGATGCTGTAGAGATATCGGAAGTACTTGATGAGTTGATAGCAGAGGGTAAGCTTCGGTACAAGGGTATAACCGCTTGGGATGGAGATGGAGCGGTTATCCAGAATTTGTTAGATTCTGGCAGATTTGATACTGCTCAGATTCTTTACAACGTTCTGAACCAAACCTCTTTGGTGACTCCTCCTGAAGAATTTGCTGACATTGATCAGGGTCAAACCCTAAAAGCCGCGCATGAAAATGATATCGGAGTAATCGGTATACGCTCTCATGCTGCAGGCGCGTTATGTGAGTCACTAGATCGCGATGTTGATCCTGAATCGGAGGTTATGCGTGATTTCCAGAAGAGCTCGCTAATAAAAGGATATCGTGATGACGTTTTTGCTACCATATCTCAGATAGCTACTCGATTCTGCTTAGATAACTCAGGCATTCACACAGTTATACCTGGGGTGAAGACTATACAAGAATTGGAAGAGGTTGTCCTATGTTCTGAAATGCCCTCACTCCCAGATGATGTGATTGCCAGTCTAAAGACCCTCCATCAAAGCAATTTCAGAACAGTGTCCTAGGAATTTAAAGACCTATAAATATGATCAGAGATATCTTAGGAGATAGATGAATTCAACCATAACTTCGATCGCTGGTATAGAGGTTGGTCATTATACAGACCTATCCAACGGTACAGGTTGCACTGTGATTTTGTGCAAGAATGGTGCGACAGGCGGAGTTGATGTGAGGGGCGGTTCACCCGGTACTCGTGAAACAGATCTTCTTAGGCCCATGCGCAGGGTAACTGAAGTTCACGGTGTTGTATTGAGCGGTGGTAGTGCCTATGGACTTGACGCTGCCACTGGTGTTGTAGAGTACCTAGCTGGCCAAGGAATAGGGGTTAAAGTTGGGCCTACAGTCGTCCCCATAGTGTCATCGGCAATTTTATTCGATCTAGGTGTGGGTAATTCAGAGGTAAGACCGAATGCAGCTAACGGAATGTCGGCTTGCGAGTCAGCCAGCGTGTCCCCAGTGATTCAAGGTACCGTTGGAGCAGGAACAGGTGCGACTGTTGGCAAGGCATTAGGTATAGACTCTGCAATGAAAGGCGGAATCGGGTCTTCTTGTTTGACATTGCCGGACGGTACAAGTGTAGGTAGTATCGTAGCTGTTAATTCATGGGGAGGAGTTATTGACCACAAGAAAGGGCATATTGTGGCGGGACCGCTTTCGGGAGATCCTAAACGCCCCACCGATACTTTAGAGTTATTACTTAAAGCCGATCCTATTCTGGGGGACGATGTATTGTCGAATACCACCATAGGACTGGTTGCTACTGATGCTACACTCACGAAAGAAGAAGCTAACTTTTTAGCGCAGGTCAGTCATGATGGTCTAGCCTTGTCTATTAGCCCCTGTCATACGATACGGGACGGGGACACGATGTTTAGTATGGCTACTGCTGAGAAGGCAGTGTCTTACGATATCACCAGTTTATGCGCAGCGGCAGTTGAGGTGACTGGCCAAGCCGTTCTCAATGCGGTTCATTCTGCTACCGGCCTTTTTGGATTTCCACCTGCTAGTGAGTTTTAAATATCATGTTGTCGGTACAAGCAATCGTTTTGATGTTCAGGAAATATATCTGGAAATAAATAGGTCTATGACGGATACCATAAGCTTGCTAATTTCAGGTTCAGAGTCAAATGAGTGTCCTTTCCCTGCCAAAAGTAATAGGTCAGTTGGTACATTACATTCTTCCAGCAGCTGGAACATTTCTAATGTAGATGCATGGTTAACTCGGTCGTCATCAGTGCCATGAATAAGCAGAGTTGGTGGATAATCTGGTGTGATGTGTTCTAATGGAGAAGCGTCTCGAATAGACTGGTTCGACGGCTCTGGCCCGAGTATTTTCGCTATATCATCCCTAGCAATAGCACTCCCAATGTTTATCACAGGTGCTATCCCAACGATCCCCGCAATTCTGGGTGGTCCCTCAGGCAATTCATTTATTATTGGTGACATTAAAGCTAGATGTCCTCCTGCCGATTTCCCAGCTATTAAGGTCCGTTTATCCTTAGATTCAGATAGATTTACTGTGTCATCAAGCCATTCAAGCAGGTCTTTTACATCTTGAATTTGTGCAGGCCATATAGCCTCTGTTGCAACACTGTATTGTGCGGTGATGCAACGATATCCAAGAGTCGCCAATGGTATCGCAAATCTTTCTGCCAAGGGTTTGTAATTAGCTGTTAACCAGCTTCCTCCCGGCAATAATAATATATTTATCTGACTATCCGAAGTAGGACAGACCCCATCGTATACGTCGATGTTCAAATCTATTCCAGATTGTCTCTTTACCGTAATATTTTCAGATATGGCAATATTTTTCAAAATGAAATGTTCATCCTGTTAGTTAGTAAAATTATAAATATAGCGACCAAGAAGGCTGATGACTGCATAAAGTAAGACACATAAAAGAATGCATCGTACTATCAGTTTTCTGGATTTAAATAATTTCATTTGAAGACTTCTCTCTATTTATTTCCTTTATCGTAAGGTAAGACCGCCATCTACGTGAATAGTTTGCCCTGTTATGAATCTGGCATTTTCGGAAAGCAGGAATTCCGCCAGCGCTGCGGTGTCGTCCGGAGTCCCAATTTTGCCCATCGGTATTTTAGATGCGGCTTTTTGCCATGCATCTTCAGATATTGCCGAATGAGCCCCATCTTTTTGGGTATATCCGGGAGCTATGCAGTTAACCGTGATTCCTTCTGGTGCCAACTGTGCTGCTAGCGATTTTGCCAAGGCTTCCAGAGAAGCTTTAGCTGCCGCTGTCGCCGGAAACAGACTCTCGTCGTCGAATACATGAGCAACAAAAGAACTTATAGCTAGGACTCTCCCTGAAGGGGATGCGATCAGATTAGGGATAGCCTTGTCTACTAGTTTGAAAAAAGCTTCTGGCATAGATTGGTGAGATAGTCTCAAATCTTCATATGAAATATCGCCAAACTGTCCACGTTTCGCGTACCCTGCATTGCTTACGACTTGATCAAGGGAATTGAAAGTATTGATTGTGTGATCTATAAGGTCCCCAGGGGAATTCTCGTGTCCAAGGTCATTTAATAGCGTTGATACATTGCTTCCCTTAGCTTTTACTAAATCTGCAACATATTTTAAGCCTGTAGCGTTCTCCCGAGAATGGAGCACGAGATTAGTTTCAGGAGACGCAAGTCGATGTGCTATTGCTGCTCCTATCCCACTGGCTGCCCCTGTAATTAATATAGTTTTCATAACTAACTTTCATCTGACGGAATGAAATTTTTTTTATGTAGAGTTATGATAATAGAGATTACTGTGTTATTCCGGATATTACCTGATTATACGGGAAATCCAGACACGTATACTGAGTGTAGTTAATATATCATCTAACAGCAGCAATATTTAATAATGGAGTTGAGTAGTTGAGTTCGGATTTTGTTACTAATGAAGAAATTGTTCAGGAGGCGCGGCGGCGACTCTCTCAAGGGCCATGGGATTATTTAGTTGGAGCCTCAGAATCGGAAACTACAATGAGGCGTAACCGGCTAGCTTTTGACACCGTGGCTTTTAGGCCCAGGGTATTTGTTGATGTCTCTTCTGTTGATACTTCGACGAGTATTGTCGGTATACCGATGAAATTGCCGGTGATGTTGGCCCCAATCGGGTCACTTCAAGTATTTCATCCTGAGGGTGGAGCTGCGGTCACGTCTGCTGCAAGTAAATTTGAGACCTTGCACGTAGTTAGTTCTGTTACGCAACCCTCTCTAGAGGA
>JAPNTN010000168.1:0-4007 GCA_027249445.1 Dehalococcoidia bacterium
AAATAACTATCGTGTCTATCAAACCACCATCCTGCTGCCCAAGGTAATCCTACCAGAGCCCAGCTGTGGCTCAGATTTATAATCCCTCGCAAGGTAGCAAAATAACTCCTACCAAAATAATCTCCTATAGCACCCCAATTAATTGGTGTTATGCCTTCGGCAAGTCCTCCCAAAAAGGCCGCTAAAAGAAACATCCATAAAGATGCGCCATAGATCAAAACAAGCATAGAAACGGCGTACAGCACCATACCACCGCCCAATGACACTTGTTTAGGAACTTTATCTCCAATAAAACCGAAGAATAATTTTGACGGCACATTCATACCCAACCAAAATGCAAATATGAGACTAGCCGTAGCTACATCCAAACCCTTCCAATGTAGAATCGCCACGATGTGGACCTGTATTGGCGCTTTTGAAATTTGTCTAAACATAGTGCCAACCAACAGAAACCAATAAGTCGGTGTCAACAACGCCTCTCTCAAGCTAAAATCAGGGTTGTCGTAATAGCTGAGGGTACGACTGGCACTGCTACTCAGCCCTTGTTGTTGCGCATTCCTGATTTTGTTTAGCTCTTCTGGATCCGCGCCATCCGGAAGCAAACCAACACTTTCCGGTGAACTCTTAACAAAAGCCGAAAGAGGTAATATCACAAAGAAGTAGGAAGTAGCAGCTAACGCAGCAGCCCAGCGCCAACTAAAATATGCGATCAGTAATCCAATCAGTGGTATCAGCAGCATTGACCCGAGGTTCCCCGATGCTTCCTGTATAGCCAGGGCTCTAACACGGTATTTGCTGAACCACATGTTTACCGTAGCGGCAATCGCATGCTGAAAGCCCATTGTTGCCCCCACTGCTATAAACACTAAATAAGCAACGGCAAACATCCAAACATTCGGAGCCAGTGCAAATATGACGAAACCTATACCAGCCAGAACAGTTCCTATAACCATCATTTTCTTTGAGCCAAATCTATCAACTAAATAACCAACTATTGGGCCTTCTACTGCGCCCTCAGATCTGGCCAAGGAAAATATCAGAGAAGAAGTGGCTCTACTTAAGCCAAGACTTGTTTCCACAGGGAGAAGAAAAAGTGCACTCCCCTTGGAGAAAAAAGCATTGTTTAAAGAGCCCATAAAGCTGATTAGAGCAAGGAGTTTCCATCCGTAGAAAATATTGGATGAAGTTTTTGACGACCTATTCACGAAACCCATGCCCACCTTTATTGCTAGTACTGTCCTAATGTCCGCGTAGGATGATAGCAAAGCCACCCTCTTCAAAATCCAGAGGGCTACCCCAAGACGCAATACCAAACTACTAATTAAATAAGAGTAGCCCCTTTAACCAGTTTGTTGTACTAATCGGTTAAAGGTATGGCTATTGATACTCGTTCTATTGGTCCTACTGCTTTAGTAGTGTGTCCTCTACCGGTTAGATCATCTGCCAGCAAGACATCTCCTGCATTGAAAATGTGAACTGTCCCATCACCTAGTCCTATCTCAGCTTGACCTTGAAGGGTAATGACATACTGTCTTCTGGGCGCCACATGGAAATCTTGAAAATCACCGCTCGCTACGCGTCGGAACTGGATCCCAGAAGCTCCTTCCATGGCAGTACGTTCTGCATTGGCTATTTTTTCATACGGGAGTTCCAATTCTTCAAGATGCGACTCCCCATCCTCTCCTGTATAAACCCTTATAACTTGCATCATTTGTTCCCTCTCAAAACTGTAATAGTGTAAAGATAGTACCATATAAAATGTTTGTGACTACGTTTCATTCTCGACTTTATGCACAGATGAAGATCCAGTACTGCATATATCTAATAAGCAGCAATCAATACATTTAGGGTTTGTTTTCGTACAATGAGTTTTCGCATGTTGCACTAGTAACGCGTGATACTCGTTAAATAATGCAATATCTTCAGGGATGCTTTCGTGTACTAGTTTTTGCCAGGAATCGTAGTCCATTCGAGGGGAGTGTGGCATTATACCGATCCTGGAGAAGATTCTTCTGGTATAAGCATCTATGATAAAGGACGGATATCGTGCGGCATAAACCATAATGTCATCCGCCGTCTCAGGGCCAATGCCGGGGAGTGCCAATAATTCTCTCCTCACAAACTCAGCAGGGTTCCTCAAGAATACGTCGATACTACCTGAATGATTATTTACCAGATATTCAGCAAAAGCCTTCAACGTTTTGGCTTTCGCATTGTGATATCCGCTCGACTTTATCAACAGGGATAATTCGTCAAGTGATATATCATTCAGTGAATCAACATCGATGCATTTGGCATCCTCCATATTACGGATAGCCAATTCAACATTCCTCCACGATACAGCCTGGGTCAAAATGGCCCCTACTACAACATCAATCTGACTGTTTCCTGGCCACCATGATTGGTCTCCATATCTTTGATGCAAAAGTCCATATATATCTATCAATAGAGACATACACTCAACACCACGGCCAAAATCTTATTGTCTGAGTCGCAATCAAATCTCCACTAAGGGTATTCTCTTCGATATGGTTATATCAGTTAACGATACTCGGCAGGAATAAGCATAAACGTCTACACCACATTGCATAGCATTGCTTAATGCATGGTAAAAATCAGGGTCTGATTCTTCTTGTATTCTGCACATATCAGCATCTTCGCGCTGGACAATGAACACTACAGCAGATCTATAGCCTTCCTGCTTTGCACGAATCAGTCCATTCACATGTTTCGTTCCGCGACTAGTAGGTGCATCTGGAAACAACGCGATTCTGTCTTCCACAAGCGTTACTGATTTAGTCTCGATAAAGCAGTGAGACTCTGCGTTTTTCAAAAACAGGTCGAATCTACTGTCTGAGTAAGAAACTTCGCGCTTGATATCAGGATACCCACAGAATTCGTGGATATGTTTGCCACGTATTGCCTCCTCAATCAAAAAGTTAGGCAATCTAGAATCTGCCGAACACAGATTCGTTTCCATTTGGACCAGCGCCAAGTCGAATGCAGTCTTACGATGACTGGAATCAACTGGGGAAAGCCACATTGTGTGCTCTGGAATCAACAACTCGCCTAATCTTCCGGAATTAGCAACATGAACCATCACTTCATTACCGCCTACATCCATTAGTGCTGCAAACCTATTGAGTCTGCGAATAAAAGTACCCGGCACAAGGTTCCTAGGTAAGTCCATAGTCATTGCGTCCCATAGTGTCAAAATTGTTAGCGATTAGTCGTTGCATATATAATATGCATATCCTTTTGAGACCATAATCTTTTCGGATAAGGTTAACACTTTTGAAAACATTCTCAGAAAAGCTTGCCAATTCAACTAACTCAGCAAAAAGCCTAGTATGCATTGGACTGGACCCTGATTTGACGAAGATGCCTATAAAAGACGTCTTCAGATTCAACCAGTCTATAATAGACGCCACATCCGACCTAGTATGTGCCTATAAGCCCAATTTCGCATTTTATGAATGCCTCGGCCTTGACGGATTAGTGGCTCTAGAAAGAACTGTAAACCATATCAGGTCCCAATCGTCCGATGTCATCATCATAGGAGATTGTAAGCGCGGAGACATCGGCCCATCTAGTGCAGCATATGCCGCCGCGATGTTCCAAACCTGGGGGTTTGACGCAGTAACAATAAACGCCTGGGGTGGTAAAGACACGGTTGAGGCCTTCGTTTCAGATGAAAGATATGGCGCATTCATTTGGTGTAGAGGATCCAATCCAGGGTCAAGCGACTTACAAGACCTGGTAGTGCAAACTGACGGAGCAAACATACCGTTATACGAACATTTAGCCACTAAATCCACCGAGTGGGGCCAAGGCAATTTGGGTCTTGTAGTAGGAGCCACCGTACCCGAACAACTAAATATAGTCAGGAACTTATGCCCCGCCTCTCCAATTTTAATTCCAGGGATCGGAGCCCAAGGAGGCGAGCTCAAGGCATCCGTATTATACGGGGTGGACACACATGGCCGATCTGCGATTATCAGTTCCTC
>JAPNTN010000169.1:0-3260 GCA_027249445.1 Dehalococcoidia bacterium
GTTAAGTCTGATGGCAGTATTTATTTCACTGATCCTTGGACTCACAGGCGTCCCAGGGAGGAATGGGATTTGACATTTTCGGGTGTCTACAGATTGTCAGCTGATTTGGGAACATTAACGCTTTTAGTAGGCGATTTTCTGGTACCCAATGGAATAGCGTTTTCTCCTGACGAGAGCATTTTGTATATAAATGATACTAGAAGAGGCCACATCAGAGCTTTTGATCTGCAAGATGACGGGACCCTAGCACTTGCATCGGATCGAATATTCTGTGATTTAACAGGTCCGCTCCCAGGTGTTCCGGATGGCATGAAGGTGGATGTTGAGGGTAATGTCTATTGTGGAGGATCGGGTGGATTGTGGATTCTGGATCAAACAGGGTCTCATCTAGGTACGATAGTGCATGGTCAATCAGCTACTACTAACCTGTGTTTCGGAGGTGGAGATTGGAAAACGTTGTTCTTCACCACTAGAGGTACATTAGGTAGCGTAAAATGTAACATACCTGGTATTCCAGCTCCGACAAATCGATAAATTGTTCATTATTTAGTTGTTGGTTGCAAAGAGTTTACGGCTGTAATATTCTGGCTCATGAAGCCCCCATGGGGGTTTAGAATTCGTATGGCATTTAATTAAATATTTATAGGAGGGGACAAATGAAAAGGCTGAGATTTTCAGAAATAGATCACATTCCTTTGGGTCCTGCTAACGCAATAGACGGGTGGACAGGTGGCGAGGTGCACCGGACTAGGCAGCCACTATTAGCTGATGGAGCAAGTAAGTTCTTTAACGCGAGCATAGTTCACTTTGAAAAAGGTGCCATTACGGGTTGGCATAAACATGATACGGATCAGATATTAGTGATCACGTCTGGTAATGGAGTAGTAGCTAATGAAACTGATCAAGTAGAAGTGGCGGTCGGAGATGTTGTTCAGGTTTTGGCTGGAGAGAATCATTGGCATGGCGCAACTTCTGACACGTATATGAGCCATATAACAATTACTGGGAACGTCTAACACTCGCCGTGCACTGATTGTGACGATGTACAGAGAGAGGAGCAAATATGGACCTAGTGGAGGAACAGCTAACTCAAAGTAAAACGATTGCGGTCGTCGGATTGTCTGATAATCCTGAAAGAGCAAGTTATGGTGTTTCTAGATATATGCAACAGCAGGGATATAAGATAATTCCCGTTAATCCTATGATAACGGAAGCTTTAGGAGAAAAAAGTTATCCAGATTTGCGGTCAATACCAGAACCCGTTGATATGGTTGATATATTCCGTCGATCTGAACTTGTAGCGCCAGTAGTAGATGAAGCTATTGCGATTGGTGCTAAGTATATTTGGATGCAGGATGGTGTTGTGGATAATGATTCTGCCGCTAAGGCCGAAGCTGCAGGCATACCAGTAATAATGGATGATTGAACACTGCGCCAGCATCGCCGTAGGTTCGGCGAAAAATAGACTTATTTCTAATAAGCGTAGGTTCAAACAAGCTTAATTGTTGCGATGTTATCGGTGACTTGGTTTCCTTGACAGCATCGGATGGTGTAAGTAGTATAACTATAATCATTCTAAGGTAAGAGTGAGATACGAATAACGCCTATATTAGTATGTGAAACGGTAGATTTTACCCGTAAATGTAGTGATATTCGTAGCACTGTAAGAAATAGAACATGGGGCGACGCACTGTTGCCAAGATTTAGGGAAAATTGCAAAGTGGAAAACTAGGAAAAATATTTGTATGCAGAGGAGGAATGTATGGCAGAACAAGATATAGCTTTAATGGCTCATCTCATGCGCAGAGCTGGATTCGGGGCTACGTACGAAGAATTAGAACGTCGGGTTTCAGCGGGATATGAAGCGACCGTAGACGAGTTGTTGAACCCTGAAAGCCAACCTGATTTGGATATGGATATCCTGGAGCGCCATTTTATTGACTGGCGCGATATGAATGCTTTGGAAGTTAATCAAGCGTACTGGACCTATAGGATGATTAATACCCAAAGGCCTTTGCAGGAAAAGGTAGCCCTGTTTTGGCATGGAATACTATGTACAGGTAATTCGAAGTGTGAGCATGGAAGGCAAGTCCAGTTGCAGCTTGATATGTTCCGAGACTTAGGAATGAAAACTTTCCCAGATATTCTTCGAGGACTTGCTCGGGACCCGGCCATGGTTTTCTATCTTGATAACTGTATGAGCCATAAGGGTGCTATAAACGAGAACTGGGGTAGAGAGTTACTGGAACTCTTCTCTCTTGGTGTGGGTATGGACGATGAAGCAAACTACTCAGAAGATGACGTTAAGGAAGCAGCTAGGGCGTTCACTGGATGGACAATTACTAATCCAATCCCTAGATATCCTTATGGTCGGTATGAATCAAACTTTATCTACAATCCTTATGATCATGATGAAGAGGAAAAAACATTCCTCGGTGAAACAGGTAATTTTAACGGCGATGAAGTAATAGATATAATTTGCAAGCAACCGTCCGCTGCAAGGTTCGTTGCTAGACATCTGTATAATTTCTTCGTAGCAGACGAAGCAGAAGTCCCTGCGTGGCAGAGAACTGCTCCTAGGGATCCTGAAGCTATCAAGCTGTTAGAAGAAGAGTATTACAGATCTGGATATAATATCGGATCGATGCTCAAGGTCTTGTTTAACTCGGACTTCTTCAAGAATGCTCGTTTTGAAAAGGTGAAGAGTCCTACCGAGGTTGTCATCGGTACCATGCGCTTGGTTCGTGATTTCACTGAGCCGAAGCTTGGGTTAAATCCGCTGGCAAACAACATTCGATACATGGGCCAGGATTTAATGAATCCTCCTACAGTAGAGGGATGGCATACAGGTAAAGAGTGGATCGATAGTGGTACTTTGGTAGAAAGGATCAACTTTGCTGCAGATCAGGTAGGTAATACTGGCTTGCCGGGTGTTAAAGACATAGTCTCAAGGATTGAATCTGAAAAGATCACCAATCCAGAAGGATTAGTTGATAGATGTCTAGAAATGGTCGGAAGCTATCAGTTAGCCGATGAGACTAGAGGTCAATTAGTGGAGCATGCTGGAAAAGGTGGTGCCGTCACGCCAGGAACTGAAGAATATTCACAGTGTATCTCGGAGATCCTGCAGTTGATAGTTGCTACGCAGGAATATCAGTTCGCGTAAACATAACCAGTCCAGCTAGAATTATTAGAAAAGAAATTATAGGAGAAGAATAAATGACTTCTACCAAAAAAGACCCAGTATTAGTGGTTCTTCA
>JAPNTN010000170.1:0-13090 GCA_027249445.1 Dehalococcoidia bacterium
TAACTCCACTAATTACTTGAGGGATTCCCGAATATTAGCATCTTTTCATGCAGAAATTCCATATATGATTTCATCACAGCCTTAATGTAGTGCACTAAATTAGTGCTGATGTTAATATTTCACCATGCCAGAGGGGAATTTTAGAATAAATATTCTGGATCAAAGTCCTGCCAATCAGTTTGAGTCAGGGAGACAGGCTATCTCTAACACCATAGAGTTAGCCAAGAAAGCTGAGGCTTGGGGATATCACAGGTTTTGGGTAGCAGAACACCATAATTCACCCCGACATATGGGATCTTCACCGGAAGTCCTAGTGTCTCATCTACTCGCGAAAACAGAGCATATAAAAGTAGGCTCTGGGGGAGTAATGTTGCAACACTACAGCCCATATAAAGTAGCTGAAAACTTTAACGTGCTAGCTTCCCTAGCACCAGGTCGTGTAGACCTCGGTATTGGACGGGGCCCCGGTGGCCTTCCAATCACAACAAAAGCTCTTCAAACGTCGGAGGAACCTGGCATAAATTCGTTTGAGACCAAATTAACTACCTTACAAGAATTTATCGTCGACAAAGTAGGTACAGACAGTCCTCTTTATGGTGTGCAGGCTAAACCTGTTCCGGAAGTGCCAGCTGACCTGTTTCTTCTTGGAACCACAGTTTCGAGCGCTGTTCTAGCCGCACAAATGGAACTTCCTTATGTGTTCGCCGCGTTCCTTAATAATGATCGAGCCATTATGGTAGATGCGATCTCAAATTACTTAGAAAGTTATAACCTAACCTCTGATAAGAAGCCAAACTTGATGCTAGCACTTCCTGTAATAGTCGCTGATTCAGAGAAGTCGGCAGAAGATTATGCATCGGAAGTAGTAATCGTTCGTGTAACATTAGAAAACGGTAGAACGTTCACGGTTTTCTCAGTCGAATCTGCCGAGGAATTGGGCAAACAATCCGGTCAAAAGTTTAGCTACGAGCTGCAGCCCGGAAGTGTTATACACGGATCCAAGAGCACTGTAAAACAAACAATAGACGAATTTAGAAATCTATATCCGGTAAATGAGATCTTTGCTGTCACAGCCATAAATGACTTTGAAAAGCGCCTACGATCTTATGAGCTCCTCAGCGAAATATGTTGGACATAGCAAATCTGTCTGATATTGGTGAAGTAATGACTAGTAAAAATATGATGCGTATTGGGGCCTTTCTAGCTGGAACAGGTAGTAACATGGCCTCTTGGAGACACCCGAACGCAGTCGCAGACGGAGCTATCAGTCTAGAATATTATAGAGATCTAACACATAGGGCCGAGGAAGCATTGCTAGATTTCGTGTTCTTTGGTGATGGGCTTTATATTAGCGAAAAATCACACCCTAATTTTCTGAATCGATTTGAGCCGCTAACTTTATTGGCAGCACTATCCATGGAGACAACCCACATAGGGTTAGCTGCCACATTGTCGACAACTTACAGCGAACCATTCACAGTAGCTAGACAATTCGCATCCATAGACCATATCAGCAATGGTAGAGCCGGCTGGAATATAGTCACGTCTCCTTTAGAAGGTTCTGCTCTGAATTACAGCAAACCTGAACATCCTAAACACGATCTGCGTTACGAGATAGCTGATGAGTACCTTGAAGTTACAAAGGGTCTCTGGGATTCCTGGGAAGATGACGCTTTTATAAGAAGCAAAGAAGAAGGGGTGTTTTTTGACAGATCAAAAATGCACCGATTAAATCACATGGGAAAACATTATTCAGTTCAGGGACCTTTAAATATATCGAGATCGCAACAGGGACGTCCATTGCTGATACAAGCTGGTTCATCGGAAGCCGGCAAAGAATTTGCTTCGAAACATGCGGACGTAATCTTCACAGGACAAGCATCAATAGAAGATGCTAGGTTATTCTATCAAGACGTGAAAAGCAGGGCGGTATCTCACGGCCGAAGTCCGGATGATATTCTAATATTGCCGGGCTGTGCCCCAGTAATAGGGGATACCCCAATTATTGCCGAGTCCAAGTACCAGGAGATAACTAACCTAGTGGATATAGAAGACGCAGTCAATTACCTTGGGAGATATTTTAACGATATGGATTTCAGCTCATATAACCTTGATGAACCATTTCCGGAATTAGGCGACTTCGCTAGAAATGGGTGGGAAAGTGCAACGGACCGATTGAAAAAACTAGCCATGGAAGAACATCTTACCCTGCGAGAATTAGCATTAAAGACCACAACACCCAAACCCGCATTTTTTGGAACACCCACGCAAGTAGCAGATACAATGCAAGAGTGGTTTCAAACAGGAGCCTGTGACGGATACATGTTAAATGCGGCTGTGCTACCAGATGGATTTAACGACTTCGTCAACCTAGTTTTACCAGAACTCAAAGAAAGAGGTTTATTTAGAGAAGCTTACCAAGCCAACACTCTCAGAGGTAATCTAGGCCTCCCTATTCCTTCGAATAGATATTCAAAGGAGTTAGAATAACTTATTAGAAAACCCCTTTCTATTTCTTAAACAGGAATGCATATCCCTTGAAACCCCATTACATCCCCACATCCCAGCCTATCCATTTACACAAGGCGCGGCCCATGATTAGCTCTTTGTCACTATCAGTCAACCAAGTTAATTCCTCTGTAAACAAAGTTACACACTCTTTCCAAGAACAAGGCATACGAGTTATATCAGTTCCCCAAAACATCCTATCAGGACCAAATGCGTCGTATATTTTATGAATATGGTCATGAATATTCTGATATGGATATGATTGACTAGAATAACTTGGAGCACCACTCGCTTTAACAGCAACATTGGGGAATCTAGCCAAATCTAGTAGCTGAGGCAAACTTTCCCAAGCCGCATCGTCTACAAGACCTGATCCACGTCCCATATGATCAACGATTAATTTAAGGTTGGGATATTGCTCGGCTACTCGTCCAACTACAGGCATAAAGTTTGCCGCGGCTAAGCCAACAGGCAGTCCGGCTTTGTCGGCCGCTGGCCACAACCAATCCATAGTCCCATCTGTTGGCCATGTGCTCTGGTGAGGCTGGTTTAATGAAAACCTTAGCCCTAGCATTCCCGTCTGATTGTTCCAAGTATCAACTAGACCTTTACTGCTCTCATGATCAAGCGGGAAATTACCGAGTATCGCCAGCCTAGTAGGAAATTTCATAGCCGCGTTTTTAGCTATTTCATTTGAGTTTGGATCCCAAGCAGGTGGATGTATTACAGCAGCATCAACTCCTCCTTCATCCATTTCGGACAACAAATCATCAACAGAATAGGAAGTGATCTGTCGGTGAGCCTTATTGCCTGGCAAACCCTGGGACCAAATATGCACCTGTGAATCTACAATTAACATGCATGTCCTCTCTTATTATAAAATCTCGAATTTCAAACTACAGGCTTACTCTTTACTAAGAGAACAGCCGATAAAATCAATAGAGCCCAGCCGATTATCAAACTAAGCCCACCAACTGGGGTAATAGCCCCGATCATACTTATTCCCGATAGTGCAATCACGTACAAACTTCCAGAAAATATAAGTATTCCTACTGAGATGAATATGGTAGCAAAAACCGATACACGCGATGGCCAACTGTGTTGCATAAGGCCAACTATTATCAACAACAAAGCATGGTACATTTGAAACCGCGCTCCTGTCTCAAAAACCTTAATCGCATCAGAATCTAAAAAGGATTCCAGGTAGTGTGCACCAAAAGCTCCCATTATCACGCTTGTCATTCCTAAAATGGTTCCAATAATTATCGAATACTTACAAGACATTAATCATAACTACCTAAAGAATAAACTTGTTTCTACAAAATCGCATGCCACACATGACCTACTTGCCAAACAGACTGTCTACCGAAACTGGTTGTGGTATCACACCCTGCCGGACATTAAACCCTATAAAGGCTTCCAATGTATTTCGAGAGCTTTCAACCCCGTAAGGTATGGGATCCCCACCAACAATATCTTTAAACTTTAGTATCTCATGGTCCTGTGGACTCAGTTCATTTCCATTGTCCAAAAAAGCAAGGTATTCGTTCTTTGCCTGCGCAAATAAATCAAACAACTGTCCTGATAACCACGGATTGTCTTGCAAGATTTCATCTCTGATCACTAGCATATGACTTATTGGATACAGTCCCGTATCCTGAAACCAGCCCCTGTCCGCTTGTTCAGGATCATGAAAAAGAGGCTGTATATCTGGATTCCCTGGTTTTCCAGCCCCTATCGCAGCATCAATCTCTCCTGTAACTAACATATCCATCAAATTGCTATTGGAAGAACTTATAACGTTAGAAGGAGGCACATACTCAGCAACGTGCTCATCCCCTGAAAGAACCCACGTGACCGAATCCAGATCAACCCCATATACTGTTTCGAGTATAGCTCTTGTCCATACTCCTGGAGTCACAGTGTACCCTCTAACTCCGATACGCTTACCAGATAAATCTGAGACCGATTTAATACCAGAATTACGGTTATATACCAAGCCGGCATGGTAAAAGCTTCGAGTAAGAAACACTGGTATTGCAGTGAATGGCTTACCATGCGCTTTAGCGCATAAGTACGTCGATAGAGCCATCTCTGACACATCAAACTCAAGCCCCCTAACCATTCTACGAAATATACTAATGACAGGAGAAATTTGTTTATGGTCTAAGACAAAGCTTGATGAAACTATTGATCCGTCTTTCAATGGCAGCGTATGACCATAATCACCGACAGCAGTTCTGAGATTTAAAGTTTCCATTCAGACATATTCTCCTACCCAAGTAATAAAATTCAACTAACAGTAGATTAGAACGGCGTTAAAACTATCCTGCCCAACGGAGGAGAGTCTTGCAACATCTGCAAAGCATCATTAGCCTCCACCAGATTAAATGTCTTGGATACCACTGGCTTCAAAAGCCCTTGTTCTACTAGCTTTACCGTTTCGACTACATCTTGAAGAGTAGATGCTCTAGTTCCTATAACATTCCACTGTCCATATATTAACTGTGCTGTATCGACAGTCAGGTCTTTCCCATACGCATATCCCATGACCACCAATCTACCACCTAATCTCAGTATCTTGAAGCAATCATCCAACACCCTAGGAACTACTTCACCGCCGACCCCTTCAACAACTACATCAGCCCCCGCCCCTCCGGTCAATTCCATTACCCGAGTCACAGTGTCTTCACTAGCAGCATTAATCACTTCATCGGCTCCGTAACGTTGTGCGGCAGTAATTTTCTCGGTGACTACATCAACAGCTATAACCCGGGCTCCCAATACAGACGCTAGCTGAACAGTATGGATGCCTAGCCCACCTAATCCTATTACGACCACAGTTTCACCAACTTGTGTCTTGGCTTTCTGTACTAGGGAGTGATACGCAGTTGCCATAGCATCAGGTATTATCGCAGCCAACTCAAAAGGAACATCGCTAGATATTTTAACCGCATTTCGTCCTAGCACTTTCATATATTCACTAAATCCACCATCCAATTCAAAGCCAGTGCGCGGAGCATCAGAGCAATAGTTTTCCAAACCTAGTCGACAATAATTACAAAATCCACAACTCCTCGTTGGATAAACTGTAACTCTATCTCCTGCAGATAGGTTGGGGACCTTAGCTCCGACAGATAATACTTCGCCCGAAACTTCGTGTCCCTGAACATGCGGTAAAGATACCGTTGGAACAGCCCCTGTATGGATTTTGAGGTCCGTAGCACATAGCCCGTTAGCTTGGACTTTAATTATTATTTCGTCTTGTTCGAACGTAGGGTCCGGCACTGACTCTTCAATCAGCGGCTCATTAAAACCTTTTAGAACCATTGCTCTCATGATTGTATTCCTCTCTCGAATCTCCCATTAACATTTTGCTAATTAAGATGACTAATGTAAGTGGCGTCAACAGTGTTTTTCTATGTCCTGTTTCGCTTCTTCAAGGCTTTGCGCAACCCAGGCTACCATTTCTTGAGTGCGAAGGAATTCACCTTTCATAAATCCAGCCTCGTAACCAGTTCTACGTTTTAAAGCGTCTTCGCACACCGCTAACGATTTTCGGGTTTCTATGATTATTTGATCCTTCTCAGCCTTGCTATGCCCTTGAGAGATTCCGAACTGGATAGCAATATAAAGACTAGCCATCCACAGCAACAAAACTGCAATCAATATTGATATTTTTTTTGTATTGTTCATATATTCCTTGTCACCAAATACGTACCCATACATCAGATTAGATAACCTTCATTATATTTTTTATAATACCGCATTAGCATCATCAGATGCTGTAGTGATATAGTTGCCCCAGCACCCAGTAGAATAAAGAATATCAGAACTACTATAGGTTATATATGTCACAATATGAAGGAGTTTGGCCCGTAGCCCCGACCCCATTCACTGAATCGGGCGCACTTGATCTTGAGGGCATGAAACGGGTTATGGATTGCATCGTAGACCAGGGAGTGGATGGAGTATGCATACTGGCTAATTACTCCGAACAATTTCTGTTGTCGGATGAGGAACGGAAAGTCCTTACTGAATTATGCCTGCGTCACGTTGAAGGCCGCATACCAACTATCGTTACCATCAGCCACTTCTCAACTGATATCGCAGTCAAACGCGCAGAAGAAGCTCGATCCCTAGGAGCAGAAATGGTGATGATGATGCCTCCCTACCATGGAGCTTCTTTACGTGGCTCTCCCGATCAAATATTTCAACAATTTGCTGCAGTATCAAACGTAGGAATACCGATAATGGTACAAGATGCACCCATATCAGGAATAGATCTGCCAGTGGATCTACTATTAAAGATGGCTACGGAACTAGAACACGTCACCTGCTTCAAGATAGAGTCCCCCCAAGCGTCGTCTAAATTACGTCAGCTTATTGAAAGCGGAGGGAGCTTTATAAAAGGACCTTTTGACGGAGAAGAAGCTATAACCCTTATTGCAGATCTAGAAGCTGGAGCAACTGGGAACATGCCATCATCGATGATTCCCGATTTGATCAAACCTATAGTGTCATCGTATTTGTCAGGAGACCACCTCGAAGCCGCAACCGAATATAACAAAATCCTGCCCCTAATAAACTACGAAAACAAACAATGCGGATTCAGAGCTGCCAAGACTATCATGAAAGAAGGAGGAGTGATCAAATCCGACGTGTGTAGGCATCCAGTACCTCCATTGTCCAACCAGATACGCAAAAGTCTATTGAATCTTGCTGAGCAGTATTCACCAATTGCGTTACGATGGGGCAACTCCTAGGACGTCCCAGAGAGCAGCGCTTCCGATCTGGCGTACTCAGGAAGTTTAAGTTCCCATTCTTCTATGAGCACACGATCCGTATTATCCATAGTCATTATTACGACAGCCCCTAACAGGCTAGCTCCAACCGAAATGCCGATAGTGATAATGTAATCGCCGAATACGCTAAACAGGATGCCGCCAATCCAACCGCCGGTAGCCATACCAATTTGGGCACCACACAGTTGCCACCCAAATGACCTACCTAACGAACCTTCCCCAAAGTATCTCCTGTTAATTATTGGAAATGCGGAACCTTCGCCACCGTACCCTATCCCAAACAGAACCGCAAAAGCATAGAACGCCCAAGTATCATTAGTCCAAAATAACATTAGAATTGGAATACCCTGCAGTACATACATAATGGCCATTGTCTCTTTAGCACCCCATCTCTCAGCGATAATAGGTGTTAAAAATCTAGTAAAGCCACTAACCAACGCTAGAGTACTTAGTACTCCCGCAGCAGCTACTGGGTCCACGCCAGCCAAAACAGCTATCGGGATGATGTAAACAATTACTATCGCGTGTGATAAGCAGCCCAAATAATGGACTATAACCAGTTTCCAGAATGACGATGTCGACTGGATCGAAGCAGCCCGTACTTTGTCTCTAAGCTTATTGACTTCTCTGGAGAATTGCCTTGTCGCAATCGTATCATTTGATCCACCGTATGGTTCTTTGCCTATATCCGACGGCCTGGTTCTCAAGAACATAACCATAGTACTCATTGCTAACGTACAACCAATACACAAGGTCCAAAAGGCAAACCTCCAATCAAACACGGCTAGTAATAAGCCGATCAGCATAGTCGTGCCTGCGGGTCCTATCCCTTGGGCAAACTGTAGCAATCCAATACCGAGACCCAACTTCTCCCTAAACCAATATGTTGCTGTTGTTATTAAAGTTACATTTAAACAACTCTGGGTTATTCCTAGGAAAATTCCATATGAGATATAAATCTGCCATACCTCTGACGCCATGGCAGACAGAGCAGTCCCAATGAAAAAACAGAGCACGGCTACAAATAAAACCGATCGACTCCCATACCTATCGGTTGCCATACCTAAGTATGGAGATACGACAGCGCTTAATAGCATGGCTATACCATAAGCCAATGTAATAGATCCTTGACTCCATCCCATTTCTGCTTGAAGCGGTAATATTACTACCCCAAAAGCATTAGTAATGGATCCCCCACTTAGATATAGAAGGATAGATAGAGCAATGATTATCCAGGCGTAATGAACCCTAGGTAAAGATAAATTCATTAGTACAACTGCTTATGTTCATTGTTGTTTCATTATCCTATGAGCAGAGGCCTCCGAAATCGGAGGCCTCTGCTCATATTCTCTGTAACTCGTTGACCCTTTATACCATACTCATTGAATGTCCCGATTTGGCTATATTAAGCAAATCCTGATCTCCCTCAGTAACATCTTCATCCAACCCTATTGCTATGTTCAAGCGGTTGCTGAAATTCCTATAAGCCACAGATGCTATTATGTCTAAAATGTTCTCGTCACTAAACCCTACTGCCTTCAATGACTCAATATCGTCCCTATCCATCTCAGTGTGATTAAACGTAAGCTTTTCGGCAAACGCTAACATAACTTTGTCTTGCTCTTCGAGTCTAGAAGAAGCATAGTCCCGACCGATCTCTAAAACTAACTCCTGATCATCGTTCGACTGCTTACGAAGCAACGCTCCGTGATTCAATACTCAACCAGTGCATTGCCCCATCATCGATCCAAAATAATTTAACATTTCCTCTCTGCGCAGACCTAACGTAGTAGCACCATCGCTAACAGCATTTCTTAATGTCTCACGACCCCGTAGAACTTCAGGGCGATTAGCCAGAACTTGGGATAAACTCGGAACTTTTCCCCTACGCTGCACAAAACCGTCGAAAACCTCTTTCACATACCCACTCACAGTACTCGGATCTACCATTTTCAACCAAGGCATAATGTTTCACCCTCCTGATAGATAGATGTTAATTACGTATGATATCGAACGAACTAACCATGTCACCAACCGGTCTTAATGTCAATAACCAAGAAAATTTACACAACCACAAATCCTTGGGATCGATATGTCACTGTCTTACTTATGAAACGTCAAGAACCCCATCGATTATTATGAAATTAGTCACACTATTTTGAAGACGAACAGGTACTATACTCCTATATTCCTCGCTATTGTTCCAAGCATGTGCTGATTCACGATCAGGAAATTCTATAACTACAGAAATATCCCCTAACGATTCTCCTTCGGAATACGAGACTTCACCCGCCCGGACCAGAAAACGCCCTCCGTAAGCAGCCACGGTATCCCCTACTTTCGAAGCGTAGTCAGACATGAACACTTCTCGATTAGTAAAGGTTACATGCGCTATCGCATAAGTTTTTTGCATTCCATACTCCTACAATCAGACTGTCTGTAAAAGCTATACTTTACGAACTTAAGATGCGACTGGTCAATTACATCATCCGTTTTATGAATGGCAATTTAAAGAACCCTGCAACACATATACTAAAAAGAACTCCAGCAAGTATGGCTACCCATATATTTATCGATGTATACCTTCCCAGTATAACGAGCGCCGCATCTTCAAAGAAATGCATGATGCTTACTACCACAGATACTAATCCGAATCCTGCCAATTTAGATTTAATATCAAAAAGTCCCATAGCTAACTTCCTATAAATAATTCCTATCTATATTTATGTTAACCTTTATTTGTTAACTAACCAATGGACCCGCTCAACAGCTTACAAAATCCGACTACTATATTATCTAGATATAGTTCCAAGGGAATGAGGAGATGGCTAGATGACCTCTATAAAATCAGTTCGCACAAGAGTCTGGAACTGGACTGGACCTACGGTGCCACCACAACCTAATTTCTGCACTAACGCTGGGGACATATTATGGGACAGGGGAGACGCCATGCAGAGTTTCCGATTTCATCAGTGGCTGACCTGTGAAGTTGAAACCGATAGTGGCGAAATCGGTATAGGCAATGCTGCCTTAGCGCCGCCCCTCGTGAAAGAAGCAATAGACCGTTACTACGCTCCTCTGATTATCGGAGAGGATCCGTTTGATTATTCATACTTATGGGAAAAAATGTATCGAAAAACACTTGCTTGGGGTCGTAAAGGCATAGGCATGACTGCCATTAGTGCTGTAGATATCGCAATTTGGGACTTAATGGGTAAATTAGTAAACAAGCCAGTATTCAAATTACTCGGCGGTAGGACCAAAGAGAAGATTCCAGTGTATTACTCTAAGCTATATTCGAGAAGTATACCTGATATGCAAGCTGAAGCAGAAGAAGCCAAAAAGAATAACTATCAGGGTTATAAAACCAGATTCGGCTTCGGGCCAAAAGACGGAATGCATGGGATGCGAGAGAACATTAAACGAGTAGAGGCTATACGAGAAGTCATCGGCTACGACGTAGACCTTATGCTTGAAGCATATATGGGCTGGAACATAGATTATTCACGGAGAATAATACCCAAATTGGAGAAATTTGAACCTCGTTGGCTAGAAGAACCAGTAATCGCTGATGATATGCACGGGTACGCAGAGCTAAACCGAGGCCCTATTCCAATCTCAGGCGGAGAACATGAATATTCACTATTCGGATTTCGCCAATTACTCGACATGCAAGCGGTCAGCGTCATTCAATACGACACCAACCGCGTTGGCGGAATAACTGCCGCACAGAAAATAAACGCCTTGGCGGAAGCTTATCAAGTGCCAGTAATCCCACATGCAGGGCAAATGCACAATTACCATATGACTATGTCCAACTCAAATTGCCCAATTTCTGAATATTTTCCTGTCTATGATGTAGAGATTGGAAACGAGCTTTTCTACTACATATTTGAGGGAGATCCCGATGCCGTCAACGGCTATTTGCAACTAGAAGAAGACATCAAAGGTCTTGGTATCAGCATATCTGAAAAACACTTGAACAATTTTGAGATTATCGAATAATAGCATTTTCACAGGTACTGACAGATTATTACAAAAACCAAAGTAAGGATTGCGAATACAGACCATCCCAACGCACTTCGATCAGAACGGCGTTTCAACCTAGCAATGGGACCAAGGCAATCATTGCAGAACTGCGTACTGAATTCAGTTACGACAGATCCACATTGAATACAAAATTTTTTATTATTCATGAACTAAAAGTTGGTATCAGGAACTATACGTTGCAAATATGTCCCTAGCCGCGATCCGATCAGCTACAGATCCAAAGTTCATAGAATAGAATTTTGAATATCCTGCAGACTCTATCATTCGAAATACAGATTCAAAATCTATATTACCTTCTCCTGGATTCATATGTATTTCTTTATCTCCTAGATTGTCCGCCAGTCGTACCTCCCAAATCCGGTCTACACCAAAGTGATTAAAAAAGCCCTCAATGCCCTCTGGTACCAAATTAGCGTGATTTACAGTAAATGACCAAACTAAGTTTGGAGAATCAATAGCACTTAAATAGAAAGCCGTCTCCTCTATGGTATGTGCCATGTAGTGTACTTCAGCGTCATCAGGTTCAAAATTAAGGTTTTCTAATAGAAGTGTCTGGTCTTTTTTCTCAGCATATTCAACAGTTCTCTTCAATCTCTCCAACGAGGCATCTCTACGAGCAGTCACTTCCGTATTAAAATGGTAACCAGCGTGGACCACTACCCCATACCCGTCCAGCCTTGCAGACAAATCTATATTTGCTCGGAGATATCCATCAACGCTGTCGCTTACTAAAGGCGAAAACTCCGCAACATTAACGGATGACGCTGTGTGCAAGCAAAGCTCTATTTTCTTTGATGCAGCCTGGGTCTTTATATTTTCAACCCTCTTATCGTCCCATAATCCTAAGTGATTAGGACCTATATCGGCATTGAAATTTAAATAATGAATACTATTTGTACCAGCTGTCTCAATTGCCTCTTCCAATTCTGTTGTTCCCGAGTCATACCCTATTCTATCCATCAACGTAGCCATAACTTCTCCAATAAATCTGATAAAAACATATCCATTCTACAGGTGACGTCTAACAATTCAAATTATGATTGCTGATTTTGCATGCTAATAATACAAAAGTTTTTCTTCAAGACATCTATAATATCAACATACTTTATAATTTCCCTATAAAAAGAGGCGTCACCTGCAATGGCATTATTTGAAAAATATCTTTCCGTATGGGTTGGCTTGTGCATAGCATCTGGTGTTGGATTGGGCCTAGTTCTCCCATCGATATTTGAGAAAATCGCAACTATTGAATACGCAAGCGTCAATCTTATAGTAGCTTTATTCATTTGGGTGATGATATACCCAATGATGGTCAATGTAGACTTTGCTTCTATTAAAAACGTTGGAAAGAAACCAAAAGGTTTATGTATCACCCTAGTAGTTAACTGGATAATAAAGCCTTTCACTATGGCGGCACTAGGTATTCTATTTTTTGAATATATATTTGCAGGCTTAGTAGAACCACAAACCGGCAAAGAATATATAGCCGGAATGATCTTACTAGGTGTTGCTCCATGCACCGCTATGGTATTCGTTTGGAGCCAACTGGTTAAGGGAGATGCAAACTACACCCTAGTTCAAGTCTCAGTGAACGACATTATCATGATATTCGCTTTTGCTCCCATAGCAGCCCTATTACTGGGCGTTACGAACATAGTCGTGCCATGGGAAACTTTACTCATCTCAGTCGCCTTATATGTAGTGATACCACTTGGTGCAGGATATAT
>JAPNTN010000171.1:0-7462 GCA_027249445.1 Dehalococcoidia bacterium
ACTTGATAGAGGGTTTCAAGTCTTATTTACAGCCTATCCTGACACTAAGCAGGAACTAGATTACGAATCCCTCAACTTGCATGAGTTCTATCCCGGAAGTCTCGTGCGCATAAACAATAGGTTCCATAAAGTGGCTGACCCTTGGCGTAAGCCTCTAAATTTACTAAATACTCTTCGCGCTCCGATAGGGTCATTACAGGACAAGTTGAAAGTTGGGTTACTCCGGAGAGCACTCAAAAGCAAATCTCTAAATGACATTTTCAATGGCGAGGATATCCAGAGTAGCCAATATCTGAAAAACCTAGGCTTTTCCGAACAGATCATCCAAACCTTCTTTAAGCCACTATTAGGCGGGGTATTCGGGGATAGCGAATTGGTCACATCAAGTATCATGTTTGAGTTCATATTCTCAATGATGTCAGCGGGTGAGACGACTCTTCCAGAGCAAGGAATTCAGGCTATTCCCTCGCAAATGGGACAATCACTACCTCATAAGTCAACTCTATTGAACACCCATGTAACACGCGTAACAGGAACTGCGATCGAGACATCTTCCGGTGACCATATTAACGCCGATACTGTGATCGTCGCTACTGACGGTCCTTCCGCAGAAACCCTTATAGAAGTACCATATCCCTCATATAAAGGCTCAACGTGCATTTACTTTTGTGCCGACAAGTCGCCAGGCATCAAAGATTGTCTAGCGCTAAACGGAACAGGCTACGGACCCATAAATAGTTTATGCGTCCCTAGTAATGTATCAATGTCATACGCGCCAAACGGTAAATCGTTAATATCAATAACAGTCCTAGGTAACAAATATGACAATGATTTGGACATGATGTCAGATGTGGTAACACAAGCACGAGATTGGTTCGGCAATGAAGTTGACGATTGGGAGCATCTGAACTCTTACGTAATACCTCACGTACTGCCAGACCAATCACCAAAATTTTCAAGAATAAAAGATCAGACTGTATATCTTGAAAACGGAGTCTTAGTATGTGGAGATTATCGGGAAAATGGCTCTATTAATGGAGCTATAGTGTCTGGAAAAGTTGCAGCCAATTTAGCTCTCGCCAAGCTAACTTCAATATAACAAATACACTTTACGCAGCACGAATACTAATTGACTGTAACCCGGTGCTATGGTAGCCTTCAATTTAGGCATATATATTTACTAAGACCTTCCTAAGCATCCTAGATAAGGGGAGAATTATGATGGAAGTAACAACACTAGCAATCGAGAAACTCAAGGAAGTAATCGAAGGAGAAGGAGAATCTGGAAGTTCCTTACGAGTCGTCGCCATGCCGTCTGAGAACGGCGGGTTACAGTACATGCTGACTATGGAAAATGAAAGCCAAGCAGACGATACAGTACTAAGCATGGATGGCGTCAGCTTCTTAATGGACTCTGACAGCGCTCCTTTCCTTGAAGAAGCAACTATAGATTACGTAGAAAATTTTGGCGGACAAGTTGGTTTCGTAATAAACAATCCTATGTACGCTAGCGGCGGTGGTTGCGGATGCGGCGGCGGTGGTTGCGGCGGCGGTGGTGGTTGCGGCGACAACGGCGGTGGCTGCGGATGCGGCGGTGGTGGCTGCGGCGGTCATTAGAACAACAGTCTAAGCTAATTAAAGGGCCCCTAGTGGGCCCTTTAATTTTATCCACATTATTGACGGTATTAACGCTCAATATCATAATCCACTTATTAATTTTAAGGAGACCATTTATGCCCGCCTCGCCACATGGAGTTCGCTTCACATCACACAGGCCCGTTGTCATGGGTAAAAATGGGATGGTTTGTTCTGGCCATCCGCTAGCTTCCCAAGCAGGTATATCCATACTACAAAAAGGCGGAAACGCAGTTGATGCTGCCATAGCTACAGCGGCTGTCTTGAATGTAGTAGAGCCAATGATGTCTGGAATAGGTGGCGACGGCTTTATCATGGTCTACTGGAAAGCAGATAACAAGATAAGCATATCAAATGGGACTGGCGCAGCACCATATGAAGCCACAAGAGAAAAATACCTCCCTATTGGAATTCCTACAAAGGGGGTGTTGTCCATGTCAGTGCCGGGACTGGTCCATAGTTGGATAGATACACACGAAAAATTTGGATCTCTACCGCTTACAGAATTATTTCAATCTGCTATAGATCTTGCAGAGAACGGATTCCCGGTAACTCACTATCTATCCAATGCTATCGGGCAAGATAAACTCCTGTGTGAATACCCTTCATCAGCAGCCATATTTACGAACAATGGAGAACCTCTCCAACCGGGAGATATTATTTATCAAAAAGACTTAGCTAAAACTTTGAAAGTTCTTGCCGAGCAAGGACGACAAAGTTTTTACACAGGAGATATTGCTAAATCAATAGTAGACTTTGTCCAATCAGAAGGCGGATTGCTAAGCATGAAAGATATGGCCGATTGCTCAGCTCGCTGGCAAGATCCAATTTCAACCACGTATAGAGGTCATACTATATATGAAGCTCCTCCTAATTCGAGCGGTCATATACTATTACAAGAATTGAATATTATCGAACATTTTAATATTGGAGAATTCGGCCACGATACCGCTGATGCAATACACGTTATGGTTGAAGCGAAGAAACTAGCTTTCAGTGATCGTGAGGCATATGTCGCAGATCCAGATTACATAGACGTACCCATAGAAGGTCTTTTATCTAAAGATTATGCATTTGAACGTTCAAAGGCCATTAACTTGGAAAACGCTAACAGTGTTGTAGTAGAAGGGAATCCCTGGAAATATCAATCTGGTGAACCTGCTGATAGGATCAAGACAGGTTCAGTAGTTGAAGAAGAAGATACTACTTGTTTCGTTATTGCAGATAAAAATGGTAATGCAGTATGCCAATTACAAAGCTTGCAAAGCTCGTGGGGCTCCAGCATAGTAGCTCCAGGCACGGGGATCCTATTAAATAACCGGATGACCTACTGGCACCTAGATGAAAAGCATATCGATTGTCTAGTTCCAGGCAAAAGAGTTCGACACACAATGAACCCTGTAATGGTCTTCACAGGAAATTCGACTAACACACAGCCTGACG
Organism: Dehalococcoidia bacterium; assembly: GCA_027249445.1. Lineage (GTDB taxonomy): Bacteria > Chloroflexota > Dehalococcoidia > Lucifugimonadales > UBA3495 > UBA3495. The sequence continues at coordinate 3,079 of JAPNTN010000171.1, forward strand.
GAGGATTAAAATATGTGTTAGGAACACCTGGAGCTGATACCCAGGTTCAAGCGAATATGCAAATAATCAGCGATCTAGTGGACTTTGAAATGACAGTAGCTGAAGCAGTCGAAGCTCCAAGATGGAAAGATAATCTTAGTCCTACCGAATCCAACATACCGCACACATGTGAAAACGAACTGCTATTGGAAGGTCGGTTTAACGAGCAAACAATCCAGAACCTTAAGAACAGAGGGCATAACGTACGTGTCCTTGACTCATGGGATGGAGTAACTGGAAGGGAAATGATCATTCAAATAGATTCTTCTACCGGCGTTCTACAGGGAGCAGCGGACCCACGTTATGACGGGTACAGCATAGGGTACTGAATCCGATACATTCCAGAGTTGATCCATGATATTCACCAACCCACCCACTAAATAAAAAAATCATTTATACCTTGATATACGGAAGTAATCACAATGCGAATACCCGGTAAAAAAAGAAGTCTCGAACCGGACGACGTAGGAAATAGGGCGGGCCTATTCGCCGAATCTGTACGCGATGGAAATATGGACTTAGCATGGTCTCTATTATCTAAAGAGACGAAGGGCATGCGCATGGGTGTCTGGGCAACTAAGAACAATATAAATATGCAAGATGCTTATCAGGCAGGCTACAACTCTGGCCACCCAATGAGGGCCTCAATGATGGAAGATTTCAGGACGACCGTATTAGGCATGTGGCCTCTGGAGGATCTAACTGATCTAGGAGTATCCCCGACTAATTATATTGACGACGTACACGCCTTTGTGTTTTTGCCTTTTGGAGTTACCCAAGATAACAGCCGGGTTCATGAAAGACGCATGATGTCCGGACTGGTAATACCAATGATATTGGAAGATCATTCATGGCAGGTAGATATGCCTACATGGCGATATCTATATAACGATGACCACCAGCCTATGAATAATAACTGACCGATTTCTTTTTATGAATATACAGAGCACAACCACGAAATGCGAATTGTGTCTCAGAGAAGTGAACAGATATACGGTCCACCATTTGATTCCAAAGGCTAAGGGCGGAAAATTTGGTGCCACCGCTGATCTATGCGGTACCTGCCACAAGCAAATACACGCATTTTTTTCGGAAGCTATTTTAGCTAAGGAATTATTCGATATCAGACTACTTAATAATAATCCTAAGGTAAAAAAATATTTGAAATGGATCAGGAACCAAAAACACACTGGCATTTTCCGAGTGAGAAAATCTAAACTGAGAAAGTGAAAATCTTCATTAGATAATAACTTAGAAAATGGCGGCCACCGATAATCTCTGGTTAATCCTATTACAAAGGAGTACAAACCATGAATAATAAGATTCCTACCGCAGACGAAATTTTATCGTACATCCAGAATGACCGTAACTGGGGACGTTGGGGCCAGGATGACCAAATTGGCGCTGTAAATATGATAGACAATAACAAACGCTTACAAGCTGCAGGTTTGGTCAAATCGGGCCGTGCAGTGTCGTTAAGTAGAGAATTTCCTAAAACACCTGCAGCAAATAATCCCACACCAGCACAACATTTCATGAACCGCAATGAGCGCCCCCCTAGAGGAGGTTCTGCTACGGACTTCTACGGTGTCTCCTATCATGGACAAGCTAACACTCATCTTGATGCCTTATGTCATGTTTGGGACGAAAATGGGATGTGGAACGGTAGAAACCCTGATGATGTCATTACATTCCAAGGATCAAATTGGGGTTCTGTAGAACACTGGAAAGAGGGAATAATAACCAGAGGAATTCTATTAGACGTGCCCTCCTACAGAGGACAGCCATTTGCCTCAATGGGAAGCCCGATACATGGATGGGAACTAGAAGACATAGCCAAAGCTCAAGGTGTATCTCTCGAGCCAGGAGACGCTATCTGCGTATATGGCGGCAGAGAGAAATGGAACGAAACGAATCCAATGTGGGGAAGCGATCCATCAGGCAGACCCGGTTTACACGCTTCGTGTCTAAAATTTCTCAGGCAATCAGATTGCTGCCTATTGGTCTGGGACATGATGGACTACATGCCAAGTGGCTATGATATCCCTTGGTCAGTTCACGCGGCTATTTTCGCATACGGGATAGGATTATTGGACAATGCTCTATTAGAGCCATTGGCTGATGCATGCAGAGAAGAAAACCGATACGAATTCATGTTGACAGTTAATCCGTTAAGAGTGGTGGGGGGTACAGGGTCTCCGGTTAACCCGATTGCCATTCTTTAGGCACAATTCGCTAAGCTAAAAAGAAACATACATGGTGGGCCTGGATGGACTCGAACCAACGACCTCAGTCTTATCAGGACTGCGCTCTAACCACCTGAGCTACAGGCCCCCTAAGGGGTATCGAATGTGAATTATAGCAACCGCCTAGAATGGTAGCAAGGATATTGTCTTAATATATCATTTTATCCAAATGCTTCCAGAACGGTGTGCATCATTCCTTATCTACAACGTTTTCATTGTTGTTAGGGCTCTCTAAGAATAATGTTTCAGGAAATTGCAGCGTTCTCACAGGGTAATTTATCACTATTCCTTCTTCAGAGAACCTCTTATGCAAATGTTTGATAAGATTGCTCTTCAATTCAAAACTCGACAACCGATCTCTTGCCTGAAGAAATAGCCAGAAATCCACGTTCGAATCCCCAAAATTATCAAACCCAAACCAGCTTCCAAACGCTTCCACAGCATTTGGATCAGACGCCAGCACATTTTGCATTACTTCTCTCGATATGAATTCGACTCTGTCGAGCTCACTATCGTAACTGACTCCACAGGTAACCAATATATTCATCGGCAACGAAGGGCTTCTATAATTCGTGATAATCGATTCGGCGAATCTAGAATTTGGTACAACTATAAGATTATTCTCCCAGGTCCTCAGGCGAGTACTACGCCAGCTGACGTCTATCACATAGCCTGACAACCCACCTTCCATCTCAATATAATCACCAGGTGAAACAACTCCTTCGGTCATTACATAGGTGCCAGAAAATATATTACTGAGAGTAGGCTGTAAAGCGAGCGCCACGGCCAAGCCCCCTAGCCCCAATCCCGCTAACAAAGGACTGATATTTATACCCAATTGATCTAATATCTGTAGTGCGCCAATGCCTATAACAATTAACACCGCCACGCGCCTAACCAAAGGCATTATGCGGTCATCTAATACGGTTGGCGTTTTGGGAGCAATATTTACGATATACCATAAGCATCCCCGGGAAATCACCACCGCAATTGCTAAAACCGTAATTGCAATAGCCGTTAGAAAAGCGAATTTATTAATTAACGCTGCTTCGAGATCACTTATGTCGAAAGGTATAGTGACTGCTAAATACAGTCCGACTAACCCCACATACAATGCGACTGGTAGACGTAAAGATATTAGGAATGTGCCAACAAGACTGCTTGGCTCGTACCTACCTATACGGCGCACCAACGGGAAAACAACACTATAGAGCAAGAGTACTAATATCACAGTGGCCGCTATTACAGATAACGACACCAAGACTGATACAAGCGAGGGTACACTTAGCCCAAGGGCGCTTATTACATCGTCTGTATTAATAACAATTCGCTCCGATAAACCATATTATCCATTTTCGTAAACGCATAGGATTATATCACCGGGATGAATTAAGCACACAGAATAAAGCTATCAGATTTACTTAGTTAAGCCGACTGAACTCCACCTTGTTCAACTAGAAAATAAGAAGCTGCTTCCCTAAAATAATCCCTAACGATACCTTCATCGGTAGTAGTAATGATTGACTGAGGATAGTCCCTTAACTTAGCCATAACCCTCGTTCTTCTATTTACATCCATTTCTGATAACACATCATCCAATAATACAATTGGAGGGTCTCCTCGCCTGTCGGATAAATAAGATGCTTCGGCTAGTCGTAATATAAGGGCCGAAGTTCTAGCTTCTCCACGCGAGGAAAATGTTCCAAGATCTCGGACACCATCCATCATTGAAAAATCGTCTCTATGTGGTCCGATCAACGTAGTAGCAGAACGTATTTCGCGTTTCCTCAGATCGTTAAGTGATTCAGAAAAATATGTTGACGTCTCAGACTCATTTCTACCCGGTTTTACACTTGGCATGTATTCGATCTGAAAACAGGTGTCAGATTCACCCAAAGATTTATGGTGTTCTAGACACAATTCCGAGAGTGTCGACATACATAGTTGTCGTTTGCCAATAATCTGCGTGCCTTCACTCACTAATTGTTCATCCCAATATTCCAGCTCACCTATTTCAGATCTATTCTCTCGAATGGATTTCAGAAGTTGGTTTCTCTGCTGAATCACTCTTTGGTATCGCTGCAAAGAAGAAACATAAG
>JAPNTN010000172.1:0-27323 GCA_027249445.1 Dehalococcoidia bacterium
TAATCCTAAGATAGGAGTAATACGGGACTTCTTTGTTGAAAAGGCTGATTCTGAGACTCAACAGAAGTTTTTGGATATTGTAGATAAATTCGCTAGAGCTGGTGCAGAAGTTGTCGATATAAAGCTACCTGACAGTTTCTCTCATGCAATTGGAGATCAGCAACTGATTATGTCCGTGGAAGGTGCTGCTTTTCACAAGCCTATGTTTGATGTTCAATCAGAGGACTATCAACCAAATATTAGGGCCATGATTCAAAGAGGGCTTGATACTGACGCAACTAGCTACTCAGACGCTTTGGAACGTAGGTTGAGATTTGTATCCGATATGAATGTAATCGCTAACCAAGTGGATGTCCTGTTAACTCCATCTACCCCTAGCCCAGCCCTGCCTGATATCACGAATACTGGTAATACCATGTTTCAAGGTCCATGGACCTATTGTGGGTTGCCGACTGTTACGGTTCCGTCAGGGTTATCCGATGGGGGGATGCCTCTAGGTATTCAATTAATTGGACAGTATTTGAATGAATCTTTACTTCTGTCAGTGTCAGCTTGGTGTGAATCAGTTATGGATGTGGACCTAAACCCTAATTTATAAAACACCAGGATCATTGAAGTCCTACGAGAATGTAATTTGACTCTACAACCGTAGAATCGCATACTATCTGTGCCACCAATCTCAGGTTATGGAGTGCATGTGTTATGACTTCGCCAAGAAAAAAGCAGTTGGGTAGATCAGTTTCTATTGTCGGCGCCGGAATGTCTAACTTCGGTGCTTATAAAGACAAAACTAATCGAGATATATTTGTAGATGCCTTCAGGGATATGATTGATCATATGGATAATGGGATAGATATTTCAGACATTGAGGCCGGTTATCTTGGGAATTACTCCGCAGACTTGTTTGAAGGTCAAGGCCATACAGCCCCTATAGTGGCCGATTGGCTAGGAATGACACCTACACCCATAACGCGTATAGAAAATGCTTGTGCAAGCAGTGGAAGTGCACTACGAGAGGGTGTAATGGCGATAGCGTCAGGATTGTATGACGTTGTATTGGTAGGCGGAGTAGAAAAGATGACAGATCTTCCTACGGAAGGCGTCACAGATGTGTTAGCGTCTGCTGCCGATGGGCTATACGAAGTCCCAGCAGGATTTACATTCCCAGGCATATATGGGGCACTTGCAAAAGCCCATATGGAACAATATGAAACTAACTTGGATCATTTGTTGAAAGTAGGAATTAAAAATCACAACAATGGTGCATTGAATCCAAAAGCGCAGTTCAATACGACAATTAAGTCGTTGATGGATCGACGTATCGCAAGAGCTCAGGATAGAGGGGATTCAGTTCCTGAATGGAATAACGAGATGGACTTCTTGAACGATGAGCGAGCTAACCCTTGGATCGCTTGGCCGTTGCGATTGTATGACTGTGCTCCTATTACAGATGGCGGTGCCTGTTTATTGTTAGTCTCATCAGAAATCGCTGATGGTTTTACTAGTAAGCCGATAGAAATAGTTGGTACAGGTCAGGCGACTGGTCGCCCACTGCATAGCGCAGAAGAACTAACATCGTTGTCTGCTACCAAATATGCGGCTTCGCAGGCTTACGATATGGCTGGAATATCACCAAGCCAGGTAGATGTTGTTGAAGTTCATGATTGTTTTACGATTGCCGAGATAGTAGCCAGTGAAGATTTAGGGTTTTTCGCTCCAGGAGAAGGTCCGAGAGCTGCTGATGAAGGTAGAACATCGCTCTCCGGAGATCGTCCAATAAATACCTCTGGTGGATTAAAAGCTAAGGGTCATCCGGTAGGTGCATCTGGTGTTGCTCAGGTAATTGAGATATATCATCAGCTTAGAGGTGAAGCAGGAGACCGTCAGCTACCCAGCAAATCGCCAGAGATTGGTCTTACGCATAATGTGGGTGGAACCGGTGGAACCTGTGTAGTGAATATTTTCAGGAGAAATTAGTACCTATGGTAGATAGTACAACCAAAGACTTTAACGCCTCATCCTTTTATGAATATCTGAGAGAAGGTAAATTCATGGGAGTACGTTGTGTAGATTGCGGACAGTTGGCAGTCGAAGCTAGGGCAATTTGTCAAAGCTGTCATTCTACTGAAATCGTTTGGGTAGAATTCAGTGGCAAGGGTCAGCTAGCCACTTTCACGTGCATCTCTATAGTTCCTCAATCTATGGCTGAGAAAGGATATGGTCGAGACAATCCGTATTGTAGCGGCATAGTAATGTTAGATGAAGGTCCTAGAATAAGTGCTAGGATACTTAATGTAGATACTTTAAATCCTCAAGGAATTAAGATTGGCATGAAAATGCAATTGCAGCTTGAAGATTTATCAGAAGGTACTCCTGTTTTAGCGTTTAGTCCAGAATAAAAAGAGTTATCAGGATTATTTATATTATTCTATGATCCTGATAACTCTTATGTTGTTTCTACTCTAGTCCGCGAGTACCTACCCAACCTGTTTCGGATACGTCGATAATTTCACCATTTGGTCCGCTGTATTTGACTTCCACATTTGAATGTCGGTTTCCTGGCATTCCAACACCTAGAGCCTGATTTATTTCGTCCCTAGTACTTGAACCAGCAGATTCAAGCTTTTTTGCAATCTCTTCCAGACTTTCCACTTCAAAACCTATGTGATGTATGCCACTGAACCCTGTCCCATATTCTGATCCAGCTACCTGGTCATTCTTGAAGTTCAAAACAGCCATGTTGATGTTGCCATCACTGAGGTAATAACCAGACGCGTTGTCACTATCTAGTTTGGCTATTTCTTGGAGTCCAAAAACTTCTTTGTAAAACTTAGCCGTCTCATCTGCGTTTTGGGTAGCGATAGCTATATGTTTGATTTGAGGCATTTCTTACTCCTTTGTGATGTTTTGAATTAAAGCCCACGATACCATTTTTGTATGTAGGCCGCTAGTGTAGTGTGGAAAACATCGGAATGTTGCTACAGGATTCTATGTCTAGCTGACCCGTGTTAGAATGTTGCAACCTTAGTTCATGCTAGTGAGGAATGAAAAAGGTTAGATTTATAATCGACACTAATAATGAAACTGACTGATTATGACTAAAGCGGAGGGATTATGGCTGCACCTAAGCGTATGAAATTTGGGGTATTTATGGCACCGTTCCACAGAGTGGGAGAAAACCCAACGTTAGCACTGGAACGTGATCTAGAGTTATTACAGTGGTTGGATACTCTGGGTTTTGATGAAGCATGGATAGGAGAACATCATAGTGCAGGTTGGGAGACTATTTGCTCTCCAGAAGTATTTATGGCTACCGCAGCGGAAAGGACTCGTAACCTGAGATTAGGTACTGGTGTAATAAGCCTCCCATATCACAACCCATATATGGTGGCAAACAGAATGGTATTACTAGATCATTTGACTAGAGGGAGGGTAATGTTGGGTGTGGGTCCAGGTGCTCTAGCCTCAGATGCTTACATGTTTGGTATTGATTCTACTAAACAGCGAGAGATGATGGATGAATCTCTGGGAGTTATCATGAGGTTGTTCAAAGAAACTGAGCCGTTTAGTGTTAAGGGAAGTTGGTTTGAACTCAATGAAGCTAGTTTGCAGTTACGGTGTTATCAAGAACCGCATCTACCTGTGGTAGTCGCTTCAGTTCAATCTCCTGCCGGAGTAACGGTTGCAGGTAAACACGGTGCAGGCGTTATATCTCTGAGCGTCCCAAGAGACATGGTCAGAAAGACTACTCTAAAAGATCAGTGGACAATAGCTGAGGAATCTGCTGCCGAACATGGGCAGACGGTTGATCGCAATGAGTGGCGCTTGTCAGTTGGGTGTCATTTAGCTGAAAGTCGTAAGGAAGCATTTGAAGACATCAGGTTAGGTTCAAGCAGAGTCGTAACCGAGTATTTCGGGAATACACTCGGACACGAAATTCCTGATGTGCCTAGCGACCAAATAGTCGATTTTATGACAGAAAACAACCAATGGATAGTTGGAACGCCAGATGATTGTATCGCTGGTATAAATCGTTTGTTGGAAGCTAGTGGCGGTTTTGGTGGGCTGCTGATACGTGTTGAAGATTGGGCCCCACGGGAGAAAATTCTGAAAAGTTACGAGTTGTTGGCTCGTTACGTGATGCCGCAATTCCAAGGTAGTCTTGTTGGAATACAGACTTCGAATCAGTGGGCCGCTGACATAAAGGATTCCTTGCAGGTCAATCGCAAAGCAGCTCTACAGGCAGCTGAAACGGCTTATCAAGAACGACAATAAATACGAATGTGCACCCGGTGGCACTAATAGTAATCCCGCCCTTATAAGGGCGGGATTACTATTAGTGCCACCGGGGTTGCTTTCGGTAATTTGCTGTATCTCTGTTATCATTGTATTTATGTCCTAGTAATTGATCGAGAAAGTTATTTTGTATTGGTAAGGGATAGTACTTTATGAGAAAGACCAAAATAATTGCTACTATAGGTCCGGCGTCACGCTCACCAGAGATGCTTGAGCAGCTTATGCTTGCAGGTATGGATTGCGCTCGCCTTAATTTTTCGCATGGTACCTTAGACGAGCATGCTGAAGTAATTCGCACGGTTAGGGAATTGTCGAAGAAACATAATAAACATGTGGCTATCCTACAAGATTTAGGTGGTATAAAGCTTCGTCTGGGTACTCTTTCTGAGCCAGTCCAACTGAATCATGGTGACGAAGTAACGATAGGACCGGAAGCGGTCTCAGACAATGCTGCTCTTATACCATTTCCTGAGCCTACGGTCATAAAAAATTTAAGGGCGGGCAATCTCGTTTATATATCTGATGGGACTATATGCCTGGAGGTTTTACAAACTGATGGAGAGCGTGTTAACGCTCGAGTTAGAAATGGCGGCATAATTTCATCCTATAAGGGACTTAATCTTCCGGGGGTGAACATAGACCACGCGGTCATTACGGATGATGATAAACGGGCGATAGATTTTGGCGTCGAGCAGGACGTGGATTGGGTTGGAATATCATTTGTGCGGACTTTAGAGGATATGCTTTACGCGAAAGCTTATTTGAGTAATGTTGGTAGTAAGGCTCTTGTAATGGCTAAGCTTGAACGTGGAGAAGGAATAGACAATCTGGAGTCGATACTCAACGAAGTGGATTGTGTCATGGTCGCTCGGGGAGACTTAGGTGTAGAAATTGCAATGGAAAGAGTTCCATTGGTGCAAAAGGAAATAGTTAGGAAGGCTGGAGAGAAAGGTAAATCATCGTGTATAGCGACTCAGATGTTACGTTCCATGGTAGTATCTCCTACCCCGACGAGAGCGGAAGTGTCTGACATCAGTAACGCTGTTCTGGACGGTTGTGACTCGATACTTTTATCGGATGAGATCGCTGTGGGCGAATACCCTGTTGAAGCAGTGCGTGTCGCTGACATAACAATCCGCGAAGCAGAAAAAATGTACCCATATTATAACGATCTGCCTTCAACAGATCGGACTCAGGCTATTGCTTCAAGCGCAAGCAAGCTTTTGGAGGATTTGAACTCTAAGCCTATAGTGATTACTAGCACTGGCAGAGCTGCTATGCAACTATCTAGATTTCGTCCTGAGAAAGACATTATAGTCTTCGGCCATGACGAATTAGTTCTGCGACAATTGGCATTAACTTGGGGTGTGAACCCAGTCAGTGTGGTTCCTGAGGAGCCTAATGTGGGTAAGTTAGTGGCGATGCTTATCAAGGAATCCCTGGCAACAGGACTAATTTCTGAACATGATGTCGTTACTATGGTTCATGGCTTTATGACGGGTGTAGCAGGAACTACGAATACTGTTCAGGTTTTAGATGTTAAAGAGTACTTAACAAGGGAAGATCGTACGTAGCGATCTTCCCCGTTGGGATTACTCGGGAAATGTTTTAGCAAGCTCGCTACTGCCCGATAAATAGTTGTCTATATTACGAGCTACTTCTCGTCCTTCTGCTATAGCCCATACCACTAAAGATTGCCCCCTCACCATGTCTCCACCCGCAAATACTTTGGGTACGGTGGTCATTTTATTTTGGTCAACCTTTACGTTTCCGCGGCCGTCTAGTTCTAAACCTAATTGTTCTAACATGCCGCCATGTTCAGGGTGTACAAAACCCATAGCAAGTAGCACTAGATCGGCATCCATTTCAAATTCACTTCCAGATATTTCGGACATTTGAAATCGTCCTGTGTCGTCAGGTGTCCATTCAACCCTTACGCCATGCAGTTTTTCCAGCTTGCCATCAGTTCCGGAGAACGATTTTGTGAGTATATTATAGTCACGAAGACCGCCTTCTTCATGTGCTCCTGAAGTTCTCAATATGGATGGCCATTGAGGCCAAGGGTTATTCTCAGGTCGTTCAACGGGCGGTTCTGGAAGTAATTCGTATTGGTGAACTATTTCTGCGCCCTGACGGTGAGCAGTTCCTAAGCAGTCAGCTCCTGTATCGCCACCACCCAATATCACAACTCTCTTACCTTCGGCTGTAATAGCGTCATTAGCATTTGGATCTACACCTTGTAACCGACGGTTTTGTTGAGGTAAATATTCCATGGCAAAATGTACGCCGTCTAAATCTCTTCCTGGAACCGGTAAATCCCTTGCTTCTGTAGATCCTCCGGTTAGGCAAATTGCATCGTAGTTACCTAGAAGTTCAGTGACTGAAAAATTGACTCCTACGTTCACACCAGTTTTGAATTCAATACCTTCCTTTTCCATTAAAGCGACGCGTCGTTTGACCACCGTTTTATCTAATTTAAAGTCTGGTATACCCAACATCAACAGGCCTCCTATGTAGTCGGCCCTTTCCAGCACGGTTACTTTGTGTCCGGCACGATTAAGTTGTTGAGCTGCTGCTAATCCGGATGGACCCGAACCCACTACAGCAACCTTTTTTCCCGTCCGAGTGGTGGGTGGTTCAGGTTTTATCCAACCTTGTTCAAAACCTCGATCTGATATCTCTTTCTCAATGTATTCTATTGTAACTGGATCTGAGTTTATGCTGAGAACGCATGAGGCTTCGCAAGGAGCTGGACATATACGTCCAGTGAACTCTGGAAAATTATTGGTACTTAATAGTACTTTCAGAGCCTTTTCCCATTCTCCCTTGTATACATGGTGGTTGAATTCCGGTATGACGTTTCCGAGAGGACATCCCATATGACAAAATGGAACTGCGCAGTCCATACATCGGCTGCCTTGATCCTGGGCTTCTGTGTCTGACCAGCGATGATAATATTCGTTGTAGTCGTATATCCTTTCGGTTGTTGCTCGTCTTTCCGGAGGAGTCCGGCCCGATTCCATAAATCCAGTTGGTTTACCCATGTTTTTCTACTTCCGTGTCGTTGTAAGTATTATTTTGTTTAGATTCAAGCACCCTTCTATAGTCTCGTGGCATAACTTTTTTAAATGATGCGATGGATTTGTCCCAGCTGTTTAATATGATTCGGGCTGGTTCGCTACCAGTCGAATCTTGATGTTCCTGTATGAGCGATTTTAGGGATTCGATGTCGCTTGCATCTTGCAGCGGCTCAAGGTCTGCTAAGCCTGGGTTGAATCTAGTAGAGAAATCATCCGCGGGGTCATAGACATATGCTATACCTCCGCTCATGCCTGCTCCAAAGTTGCGTCCAGTATTTCCTAGCACAACTACGGTGCCACCAGTCATATATTCGCAGCCATGATCCCCGACACCTTCTACTACTGCTTCGGCTCCGCTATTTCTTACGCAGAAGCGTTCACCCGCTTTCCCTCTTATGAACGCTTTTCCGTCAGTGGCGCCATACAATGCAACGTTCCCGATTATGATGTTGTCTTCTGCTATAAAGGTAGAACCTTCGGGCGGTCTAATAGCTATCTTTCCACCACCCATACCTTTGGCCATATAATCATTAGCGTCGCCTTCCAATGATATGTTGATTCCGTTAGCTAGAAAGGCTCCGAAACTCTGCCCTGCCGATCCCGAGAAATTTATATTTATAGTGTTATCTGGCAATCCAGATTCACCGTACGTCTTTGCGATCGTACCACTTAGCATAGCTCCTACCGTTCTATTAGAATTTTGTATCGGCAGGTTAATGTTCACAATTTCTTTATCCGTTATAGCAGGGGCAGACTGAGAGATTAATTCATGATCTAAGGCTAATTCGAGGCCGTGGTCTTGTACCATGCAATTATGAGTAGCAACTTCATCTGACCTTGGAGCAACACACAAAAGTCGTGATAAATCCACTCCTTTAGCTTTCCAATGATCTACCGCCTGCCTGGTATCAAGTAGGTCTACTCTACCTACCATCTCTGCAACAGTTCTGAACCCAAGCTCTGCCATGATTTCCCGCAACTCTTCTGCTACAAACATGAAGTAGTTGACGACGTATTCTGGTTTGCCTGCGAATTGCTTGCGTAGCTCAGGGTCTTGGGTGGCTATGCCTACTGAACAAGTGTTCAAGTGGCATTTTCTCAGCATTATGCATCCGTTGACTATTAAAGCGGCAGTGGCCATCCCAAATTCTTCTGCTCCTAGCATTGCCGCAATGGCTACGTCTCGACCGGTTTTCAATTGACCATCAGTCTGTACAACTATTCTGCCGCGCAAATCATTCGCGACAAGTACCTGTTGTGTTTCTGCGACTCCCAATTCCCAGGGCAAGCCTGCATATTTGATTGATGATTCCGGTGATGCGCCGGTTCCGCCGTCATGCCCACTGATTAGCACTACGTCACCATGCCCTTTAGACACGCCCGCAGCAATTGTTCCTACGCCAATTTCTGACACTAGTTTCACGTGGATTCTGGCGTCTGGATTTACGTTTTTTAGGTCGTGAATCAATTGCGCTAAATCTTCGATTGAATAGATGTCATGATGCGGTGGTGGGGAAATGAGTTCTACTCCAGGCGTAGTATGCCTGACCCATCCAATGTAATCGTCAACTTTATGACCTGGTAATTGTCCGCCTTCGCCGGGCTTAGACCCTTGGGCCATTTTGATTTGCAGGTCAGTGGCGTTAATTAGGTAATTAGGGGTTACGCCAAACCGACCTGAGGCGACTTGCTTTATTGCGCTATTTCGAGAGTCTCCGTTGGCATCGGGAGTATATCTATGGTAGTCCTCGCCACCTTCTCCAGTATTACTTCTTGCTCCAATTCTATTCATGGCAATGGCCATTGTTTCGTGGGCTTCTCTACTAATTGAACCTAGAGAAATGGCGCCGGTGGCGAATCTTTTTACTATTTCTGTTGCTGGTTCTACTTCTTCAATTGGAATAGAACCAGTTTGTTGTTTAATAGCCATTAAGCCTCGTAGTGTGGCCATTTTTTGGCTTTGATCATCAACGAGACTAGAAAACTCTTTGTAGATTTTCCAGCTATTAGCTTTAGTAGCGAATTGGAGTTTGGCTATGGCGTCCGGATTCCACTGATGGTGTTCACCGTGTCGCCTCCATTGGTATTGTCCACCTACTTCAAGTTCCTGCGCTCCGGCAACTACATCTTTCGAATAACTTGCCTCATGTCTGAGGATGGATTCCTGTTCAATTACTTCGAGTCCGATTCCATCAACAGGCGATGGTGTCCAAGTGAAATAATTATCAATAAGTTCTTGATTCAATCCGATTGCTTCGAATATTTGTGCTCCCCGATAACTTTGAACTGTGGATATTCCCATTTTGGACATTACTTTAATAAGGCCTTTCACATTGGCCTTAATAAAATTCTCTTGTGCGTGAGAAGGATCCTTCTCACTCAATTCATCATTTAGACTTAGGTCGGAACATGTTTCTAATGCAAGGTATGGGTTGATTGCACCTGCTCCGTATCCGATCAGTAGTGCAAAATGTTGTACTTCTCTGGGTTCGCCAGATTCGACTATCAATCCTACCTTTGTCCGAGTGCCCTCTCTTATGAGGTGGTGGTGTATAGCTCCAGTAGCTAATAAACTTGGGATTGGTATATTGGAAGAATCTGTATCTCGATCGGACAGTATAATTAACGAGTAGTCCTCTTTCACTGCTTCAGAAACTTGTTGGCATAGTCTATCGAGGGCCTGCTTTAATGATCCTGCCCCTGATTGTGACTGAAATAGGCTCTTAATAGTTTTCGCTTTCAAACCTGGTACATTTGAGTTTCTAATTTTAGCCAGTTCTTCGTTAGTAATGATGGGGGAATCCAACTTCAGTTGACGACAATGGGTGGGAGTCTCGGTGAATAAATTCTGCTGAGACCCTATGAATGACTGTGCGGAAGTTACTAATTCTTCTCTTATAGCGTCCAATGGTGGATTGGTCACTTGAGCAAATAACTGTTTGAAATAGTTGAACAGTAGATGGTTCTGATCCGATAGTACGGCGAGAGCGGCGTCGTTACCCATAGAACCAATAGCTTCATATCCGCCTTCAGCCATAGGTGTGGTGATCATTCTTAGTTCTTCTATTGTATAACCGAAGGTGCGTTGCAGCTTTAATATGGTGTCGCTATCAAGATTAGACGGTGCATTGGCTGCCGGCAAATCTTTGATGGTTAGTCGGTTTTCGTTTAGCCATTGGCTATATGGCTGCTGTTTCGAGAGCTTGTCCTTGAGTTCTTCATCCCCAATTATGCGGCCCTCATCAAAGCTCACCAAGAACATTCTTCCGGGTTGTAATCGTCCCCGTTCTTTTATGTTATGTGGAGCAATGTTCAATACTCCGGTTTCTGAAGCCATTATGACTCTGTCATCGTGGGTTATGGTATATCTAAAGGGTCTGAGACCATTTCTATCCAGTACCGCACATATCTCATTTCCTGTGGCTGCTACCATCATTGCTGGCCCGTCCCATGGCTCCATGAGGCATGAGTGGTATTCGTAGAAATCCTTTTTGTCTTGTGACATGGACTCATGCTGTTCCCACGCTTCTGGGATCATCATGAGCATAGAGTGGCTTAGGCTCCGCCCAGTCATAAGTAGTAATTCAAGAGCGTTGTCGAAACTGGCTGTATCACTTGCGCCTTGGGACATGATAGGTGTCAGTTTCGTTACATCATCTCCGTAGAAAGATGATTCAAACTGGGATTCTCTTGCGTACATCCAGTTTGAGTTTCCTCTAACGGTGTTGATTTCTCCGTTATGGGCAAGATATCGGTATGGGTGCGCCAGTTTCCAGTGCCCCAATGTGTTGGTGCTAAATCTAGAATGTACCAATGCAAATGCGCTTTTGAGATCAGGGTCTGCTAGGTCTGTGTAAAAAGCACCCACTTGATCGGCCATCAAAAGGCCCTTGTAGACCAGAGTTTCGCTGGAAAGACTGCACATGTAGAAATAATCGGTCTCTGACTCTGCGAGGCCTAAATCAGGTACTGAGTGTTCGATTACTTTTCTAATTAAATACAGAGTTCTTTCTAAATCGTTTCCTTGAACGCCATTTGATTCTGAGGATATAAACACTTGCTTTATGTTGGGCATAACCATTCGGGCTTCAGTTCCAACATTAGTCGGTTGTAGATTCACATCGCGCCAGCCTAAGACTGAAAGGCCGTGATCTCGAATGGTGTTTTCAATTAGCGTTTGGCATTGAGACTTGGCGTTCTCCGAAGGAGGTAGGAATACAACGCCAACGCCATATTTGCCATCTTCGGGCAAGGCAATGTTATTAGAGGGGCAAATTTTGCGCAAGAATTCGTGGGGCATTTGTATAAGAATTCCTGCCCCGTCTCCAGTCTCGGGGTCGCAACCACAAGCGCCTCTGTGGCCTAGATTTATTAAAACTTGCAGGGCGTCTTCAACAATGTCGTGCGACTTGATGCCTTTTATATTGGCGACCATGCCGACCCCGCAATTATCGTGTTCTGTTTCAGGGCGATATAGGCCCTGTTCGCTAAGAGTTTTTAAAGCCTGATGCGGATTCACCGGATTCCCCCCAATAGATAACGTCTAAATTCGTGCAATGATATTGCACGGGTTTAGATCTAACTGGTCTAGCGTTTCAGGAGCGATGTCTAATATAGTCCGAAACGATTGTTAAATATATCACAATGTCCGTGTATTATGAACGATTATTATACACTGGCATAGCTCCGATGAGTAGTTTTAAGGTTGGCGCTGTAAGATGTCCTAAAATTAGCATCAATTTCAGTTTTACCATAAAATATATTCCGAAATAGGATCCGAAAATAGAAAATCTGGGTGGTGTTATCTGAACTCTACAGAAATAGCTCAGGCAATTGTTACTATGGCCTCTGACAAGTTGGCGGAAGATATTGTTATGTTGGATATTCGAGGGCTCGCCTGGTTTGCCGACTATTTTGTGATAATGTCAGCGCAATCGACCAGGCAGATATTATCCCTCGAAGAGGATATTACTAGCGGTCTTAAAGAAATTGATGTTCCAAGATTTCATCGAGAGGGAACGTCCAGCTCCACGTGGACACTGCTTGATTTTAGCGGAGTAATAGTCCACATATTCGAAGCGGATACTAGGGAGCTATATGGGTTGGAACGATTGTGGTCTGGTGCTACTGAAGTCGTCAGGATTCTGTGATCCATGAGTCAGTACTCCGACTATAATCTAATAGCTCTCCCTGACTAAAAAATAGATTTAGTTCTCGCTCGGCAGATTCAGGACTATCTGATCCATGGACTACGTTCCGCCCTATATTGATAGCGAGATCGCCTCGAATTGTGCCTGGAGAAGCCTCGACAGGATTAGTGGTTCCCATGGTCTGGCGAACTATTCCAATGGCGTTATCTCCTTCCCATGCCATTGCGATTATGGGGCCTGATGTGATGAAGCTAACTAAGCCTGGGAAAAAGGGGCGTTCGGTGTGTTCATGATAGTGTCGTCCTGCTAATTCTTCACTTACCTGCATCAGTTTTAGGCCGATGAGTTTCAATCCTCTGTTTTCAAATCGTGAGATAATTTCGCCGCTCAGCCCGCGTTGTACACCGTCAGGTTTAACTAATACCAAGGTTTTTTCCATTATCGAATGTCTCCTATGTTCTTTTCCATTAGGCCCATCTACTGGATTATTTTGCCAATCCGCTTAGGGCCACCAATGCTGGGTGCTTTTATGTAATTAGGTTGTAATCTATCTATGTTATCAGAATTTCCTGTGTTCAATCTCTCTGTACCGAGTTTTGTAAGGGCAACAAGCCTGTCCGCCGGAGCACTATGTATGATCTGTGCCAGGTGGCCTAAAGAGTTTTCTATAATCCCTGAATGAGCTGATAGACCTTCTCCGCAGAATAGTGTCGGTTGATTAATTTTAGATACAAGTTCTTCAGGAGATGTGATTGCGTCTTCTACTATGCGTTCGGAGTTCTTGTTGAATAGGGCGTACGCTACGTCATAGCGACCCGACGGTATTATTGCGCAGACTGCTGAGCCATTTCCTAAATGCGGGGATGCTTCTAGGTCTAATGTTCCTACGCTAGCTATAGGTATGCTATTGGCTATTGATATCCCTTTTGCAACACTCATTCCTACTCGAAGTGAACTAAATCCGCCAGGCCCTGCAGCAATGCAAATGCCTTCAAGTTCGTTCAGCACTATATCGGATTGTGCAAGTATGGATGATATTGCTGGCATTAATTCAGCTGTGTGACTTGAAGTTGAATGCCATGTATCAGATATGAATATTTGATCGTTGTTAGATAAGGCGACGCCAGCGTTTGATGTTGATGTGTCTATAGACAGGAACATGTTAAATTAGAAGAACCTCAGGGTCATTCATCTGTAGAATGTTGTTTAGTAACCCAGTGTATTTTGAAGGGGCATTAGCTATTTTGACTTCACGAACCTCTTCGGCATTGTGGATCAACCTTCGGTGCATGTCACCACTTAAAGATAATTCTAGATTATCTAGAGTACAGTATCCCAGATTGATCCATAAAGAGTTGTCAGGGAAGATTTCAATCGCTTTATCTGCCCATTCTACTATGGATATACCGTCTGAAGTTAATTGCTCGTATAGACCAATATCCCATGCTTCTAATGGGTCGTTAATCCTGTATAAGTCTGCGTGGTACACCATCATACGACCTTGATATTGGGTCATTAAAACGAAAGTTGGACTCCTTGTATGCCCCTGTACGCCGGCCCCGTTGGCTATCCCTTGTGTAAGACAAGTTTTTCCTGAACCAAGTTCACCTGTAAGCAAAAATATATCGCCCTGTTGGGCGTTCTGGCCGATGACTCTGCCTAGTCGTTCAGTGGCCTCTGGGCTAGTTGTTATGATATTGAGTGACTGTTCCATGGTTATGCGAAATGATCCCACCCTTGTCTGATAGAAACTCTTTCCGATCCGTTTTCTTCTACTAATGAAATTTCGCCTGGTGTATTATCGGTGATTTCACCAATAATACACGCTCCTTCGGGTAATTGTTGGATCGCCGCGTTTACAGAAGCGCTATTGCCGGTGAATAACAGTTCATAATCTTCACCACCGTAAAGTGCTAATTCGATATAGGTTTCTGGAAAAGAGTTTTTCAAGAGTGAATGGACTGGTACCTCATTCAAAAATATTTTAGCTGAAACGTTGCTTGCTAAGCATAATTTGGATAAATCGTCGGCTAATCCATCGCTTATATCCATGGCGGTTCTTATACTACATTCTACTAAGATTCTACCGGATTTTACTTGCGGCGTTGGCATTTGGTGACATGTCAGCAAATAATCTTGCGATGCCTTGTTGGTCTTTATTGATTGTTGAATTAATTGGAGTCCGCCTGCAGAGCCGCCTAGATATCCAGTTACTGCGACTACATCTCCTACATTGGCAGTGGTTCGCAGTAATGGATCCTTAGTAGTGGTTCCTGTGAGAGTTATACTGATAAATATTTGATCCGACCGTACCATGTCTCCTCCGATAATGGAAACATGGTATTGATTGGCTATAGATAGCATGCCTTTATACAGATCTGTTATGTCGTTAATTTTTGTGTGTGGGGGTAATCCTAAAGTTACTACTGCGTAGCTTGGAAGGGCTCCCATGGATGCTATGTCACTGATATTTGATGCAAGTACTTTCCATCCTAGGTTATGCCAGCCTATGGATTCGGAAGTGAAATGTATTCCCTCTACGACTGTATCTGTGGTTATCAGCTCCACGGTACCATGTGGAGACCACCCTGCTGAATCGTCTCCGCTGTCTATTAGTAAGTGTTGAGCACTGTCGGTGTCGACAGGACGTGATGATGAGATTAGTTGGTTTATTATCTCAAGCGTGCCGAATTCGCCTAAATCTTTAATTAGCATATTACAAAGATTATAACTTGGTGCGACTAGGGCACTCAAGGAGGTTATTTTGTGTTAATAGAATTCATTGAAACACATTCATGATTAAGGACTATAAACACCCGGTTAATGCTATTATTGGTTGGGGGTTTAGAATTGACTACTAAGACAAATGACAAAATAAGAAATCTGGCTATCATAGCCCACGTTGATCACGGCAAAACAACTCTTGTGGATGCTTTGCTTAAGCAAGGCAAAGTGTTTAAAGATCACCAGCAAGTTGGTGAGTTGATAATGGATGTTAATCCGCTTGAACGTGAGCGGGGTATTACTATTCTAGCGAAGAATGCCTCGGTTATATACAAAGACATAAAAATCAACATAATTGATACTCCTGGGCATGCGGACTTCAGCGGTGAAGTAGAACGAATAATGAATATGGCAGATGGTTGCCTTTTGGTGGTGGACGCTGTTGACGGTCCAATGCCACAGACTACCTACGTGTTGCGTCAGGCCTTGCAGCAGAATGTCACCCCAATGGTTATCATAAATAAGATAGATCGAGATCAGAGCAGAGTTCCGGAAGTGATTGGTATGGTACAAGATCTGTTTCTGGAATTAGCTACTCAAGATGAACAACTCGATTTCCCGATTATCTATGCCTCAGCTCGGGGTGGTTATGCTACTAAAGATCTGAATATAGATAGTCCTGATATGGCACCTCTTTTCGAAGCGATAATTGAATCTGTGCCTCCGCCATCTGGGGATCCGAAGCAAGAGTTACAGATGTTAGTAGCCGCACTCGATTATGATAATTATTTGGGTCAGGTTGCTATAGGGAGAATATCGAGAGGGACAATGCATCTTGGAGATACGGTTTCTCTAATTGATCGGGAAAATACAATAACTAATCATAAACTTGAACGTATATTTGTATTTAAAGGGATGGAGAGAGTATCAGAGACAGAGGCTATTGCCGGGGACATTGTGGCAATTACCGGCCCTGAGAATGTATCGATAGGAAATACTATAGCATCTACTGAGTCTCCAGATGCCCTGCCATCCATTGAAGTTGATGAGCCAACTGTCCGGATGACATTCGGGGTGAACACTTCGCCGTTTATGGGAAAAGAGGGCGTGCATTGTACCTCTAGGACATTGCATGAAAGGCTATTGCGAGAATTGAGAACTGATGTCAGTTTGAAAGTCGATAGTACGGATACCCCAGATGTATTTGTGGTTTCAGGCAGGGGTGAATTACATCTTTCCATCCTTGTAGAAACTATGCGTCGGGAACAATACGAATTCCAAGTTTCTAGGCCTGAACCAGTCAATAAGATGGTGGATGGTCGTCTGCACGAACCATATGAAATACTTAACATAACTACTAAAGAGGAATATATAGGCGCGCTGACTGGTTATTTATCTGAACATCTTGGGTTAATGCAAGATATGACATATGACGACCATGGCAATGTTTCTCTAGAGTATAAAATCCCTACTAGGGGCCTCATTGGATTTAATGCATACTTTCTCAGAGTTACTAGAGGGGATGGAGTTAAAAATAGTTTCTTTCATTCGTATGAGCCGAAAAAGGGGGAAATCAAGAGGCAGCAAGCGGGTGTTTTGGTTTCGGCCGAAACGGGTGTTGCGGTAACATACGGACTTTTAAATGCGCAAGGTAGGGGAGATACTTTTATAGATCCGGGCACGATGGTGTATGAGGGGATGATAATTGGATCTCACCGCAGAGAAGGAAATATAGAAATAAATGTGTGTAAAGAAAAGAAGATGACTAATATCAGATCTTCTACTTCAGATATTGCTGAGAGGCTTAACGCAACGATAAGAATGAGCCTTGAAGAATCTCTTGAGTTTATATCAGACGATGAGCTTGTTGAAATAACACCTGAAAATTTTAGAATGCGAAAAATGCGTTTATCTGCTCTCGATAGGAAAAGGGAGAGGCGACATGGAGGCAATGCCAGGGGGTAGCCACAGAGATTCGGTTCGTCTGTTATTGCACGTTATCTAATGTTATCATCTGCCAGTAGTTTCGTATTCTACGGGTGAAATTTGTGTTAGGAGATTATTATGATTTACGAAGTTCGCACTTATGATTTAAAAGCAGGGGCAGTCCCTCAAGCTGAAGAGGCGTTTGCAGAGGCTCTACCGCATAGAGAGAAATACTCTCCTCTTGCAGCATTATGGCACACTGAAATAGGCCCATTGAATCAGATAATACATGTTTGGGGATATAAAGATATTGACGAGAGAACTAAGATTCGGGAAGCCGCTGGTAAAGATCCTAACTGGCCACCGAAAATTACACCTGGCAATATCCTAAACATGAACTCTGAGATATGGACTCCAGCTCCTTTTATGAAAGAACTTGGAGGTCATCAGCATCTAGGTGAGATTTATGAAATGCGTACATATACATATGAGCCAGGTGCCATGCCTGAGTTGCTGAAGAGGTGGGCAGACTCTCTTCCAGACAGGGAGAAATTTTCGCCTTTGGCGGCTGGAATGTATACTGAACTTGGTAACTTAAATAAGTGGATGCATATTTGGCCTTATAAAGACCTTAATCATCGCGCTGAGGTCCGTGCTGAATCCAGCAAACTTCCGAATTGGCCATCAGGAGCACCAGGTAGAATTAGTCAGGAGAATAAGATTATGATACCCGCCAGTTGTTCTCCAATGCACTAAGAGTATATCTTCTAATAAAAAAGGCCTGCCCCATGGGGCAGGCCTTTTTTATTTTTGCACTTTAGCACCTGAACAGTGGAAGGAAGTAAAAAGTGTCTGATTGATTTATGGTCGATAGATTTTCATAAGGAACTATTATTTTTCAACCGGGGAGCAAAGCTCAACCATCTGGCTTTGAATAATAGAACGTCTACCGATCGACCTGGGAGATGTGAACCTGGTTTACGTATCAGGATACCTGATACAACAAATCCGGTTTTTTATTCTCCTTGAAAGGAGGTGATCCAGCCGCACCTTCCGGTACAGCTACCTTGTTACGACTTCGTCCCAGTTACCAAACCCGACCTCGGCGCCTGCCTCCCTTGCGGGTTAGCTCAGCGACTTCAATCGTTCTCGGCTTCCATGACGTGACGGGCGGTGTGTACAAGGCCCGGGAACGTATTCACCGCAGTGTGCTGACCTGCGGTTACTAGCGATTCCGCGTTCATGCAGGCGGGTTTCAGCCTGCAATCCCAACTAGGGCCGGCTTTGATGAGATTGGCTCCAGCTCGCGCTTTAGCAACTCGTTGTACCGGCCATTGTAGCGTGTGTGTAGCCCAAGACATAAGGGCCATGATGACTTGACGTCGTCCCCACCTTCCTCCTCCTTGTGGGAGGCTGTCTCGCTAGAGAGTGTAACTAACGACGAGGGTTGCGCTCGTTGCGGGACTTAACCCAACACCTCACGGCACGAGCTGACGACAGCCATGCAGCACCTGTGATAGCTTCTCGAGTCACCCCGAGATCGTTACCCTTTCAGGTTCCTACTACTAACATGTCAAGCCTTGGTAAGGTTCTTCGCTTAGCATCGAATTAAACCACACGCTCCACCGCTTGTGCGGGCCCCCGTCAATTCCTTTGAGTTTTAGCCTTGCGGCCGTAGTCCCCAGGCGGAATGCTTATCGCGTTAGCTGCGGCACAGGAGGGGTCGATACCCCCTATACCTAGCATTCATCGTTTAGGGCGTGGACTACCAGGGTATCTAATCCTGTTTGCTCCCCACGCTCTCGCGCCTCAGCGTCAGGTACAGCCCAGAAAGCCGCCTTCGCCACTGGTGTTCCTCTCGATATCTACGCATTTCACCGCTACACCGAGAATTCCGCTTTCCTCTGCTGCCCTCTAGCTAGATAGTTTCCCTTGACCTCTCCCAGTTAAGCCAGGAGCTTTCACAAGAGACTTACCAAGCCGCCTACGCGCACTTTACGCCCAGTAATTCCGGGTAACGCTCGCTCCCTACGTATTACCGCGGCTGCTGGCACGTAGTTAGCCGGAGCTTATTCCCAAGGTACCGTCCTTTCTCTTCCCTTGGAAAAGGAGTTTACAGCCCAAAAGCCTTCTTCCTCCACGCGACGTCGCTGGGTCAGGCTTTCGCCCATTGCCCAAGATTCCCTGCTGCTGCCTCCCGTAGGAGTGGGGGCCGTGTCTCAGTCCCCCTCTGGCTGGTCGTCCTCTCAGACCAGCTACCCGTCATAGGCTTGGTGAGCCATTACCTCACCAACAACCTGATAGGACGCGAGCCCCTCCTCCGGCGCCCGAAGGCTTTCATCTCAATACCAAGGTAAAGAGATCTTATGCGGGATTAATCACGATTTCTCGTGGCTATACCCCACCAGAGGGCAGGTTACTCACGCGTTACTCAGCCGTCTGCCGCTTTTCCATATGTGGCCGAAGCCACGGACACGCGCGACTTGCATGCATTAAGCGCGCCGCCAGCGTTCACCCTGAGCCAGGATCAAACTCTCTAAACGAGTTTTCCTTACTTCCTTCCACTATTCAATTGTTAAAGTGCAAAACCATCGCCGCTTGCAGCGATGGCCAAGGTAGTATATAGGGGCCATATGGGCGTGTCAAGAATGATTTGGCCGATTTTAGAACTGTTTTGGTTCATAATTTCATATTGCGTTGACCGTGAGACTTAATAAATGACATAATTTGGTTAATCTGGGGACGCGTGGGTTCGACAGGAGCGTCCTGTGGCGGATTGCAAGCCGAGGTGTCATCTACCCTCGTTAAACCGGTGGCAAACAATAACTGGCGAACGTGAATTCGCACTAGCCGCCTAATAGCGGCTACGTCTGCTCTTCTCTAGTCCCGGAGGGGAGGATGCAGGCGCCATAAGTCTGGGATGCAGTTGCTGTAAAGTCGATAGCTAGCAACTAAAGATTTATCGACTGGCCCCTGATCGATTCTGCCGATAGAAGCTTACAAGGGCGAGACTAAAATTATCGGACAAGCTTGTAGTACATCCGACTGGAGGGCCTTTTGGACGGGGAGTTCGACCCTCCCCCGTCTCCACCATGGGAATTATCTCGACCGCCTTTGGTAATTAATGTTCGACCTAAGGCGGTCGATTTCTATAAGGCAGTAGGAGTGCAACATGAAATTTGGGATTGAACTTGGATTTCAATTGCCGAGGCCTTGGACTGAGAACAGCGAATCTGAGCTTTATCGAAGTAGGCTGGAGATTGCTGAATTAGTTGATCGCTTGGGGTTCGACTATGTCTGGGTTGAAGAACACCATTTCATGGAGGAATACTGTCATTTGGCTTCTCCTGAGGTTTTTTTAGCAGCTGCGAGTCAGCGGACTGATCAGATTCGTCTAGGATTTGGTGTTATGTTGTTGCCTCCGGCTATCAGCCATCCGGTCAGATCGGCCGAGAAAGTATCTACAGTAGATCTATTGTCGGGAGGTAGGGTCGACTTTGGTATCGGTTCATCAAGTGACCGAGTGAACACTATAGCTTGGAATATACCCTGGGAAGAAAGGCAGGACATGACCGAAGCTGCTCTCAGTGAGGTAGTGCGAATGTTCGTTGAAGAGCCTTATATGGGTTGCGATGGCAAATATTTTAAGTTTCCACCAAGAAATATCATACCAAAGCCTTTTCAGAAACCGCATCCTCCACTGTGGCAAGCGTGCTCTTATAGGGAAAATATTCTGAAGGCTGCCAGAAACGGACTGGGTGCACTATCGTTCGGATTTGCTGATGCAGACACAACTCGGCAATGGGCTGAGGCCTATCATAAGACTTTCGAGCGTGAGGCCATCCCAATTGGGTATTCGATTAATCCTAACTTGAGCGTGTTGAGTAGATTAATATGTAGACCTACTGACTCCGAAGTAACAAAAATACAGGAAAAGGTAAACTTTTGGTGGTATGGGTTTGTTCATTATTTCGGATATGGGAAGCATAAACCAGGGGTAACCAGTTTATGGGACAACTACACGCGTGGTGGATACGAATACGAATGGGATACTGGGACTATAGGTACTCCCCAAAAGATTCGTAGAACTCTCAGGGAATATGAAGAAGCAGGTTTGGATAATATAGTTTTTTCAGTTGAGGCAGGAACGATCAGCCATGAAGAGATCTGTGCTTCGTTAGAATTGTTTGCTAGCGAAGTTATGCCGGAATTTAAGGATAGGGAAATCAGCAACAGTGCTGCCAAACGAGCAGAGTTAGATCGCTTGTCCGAAGTGATAATGCCACGAAAACAGACTCTGGCTTCTACTACTGATATCCCAGTAGTAGAAATGAAAGAGTTTAGGCCCTGGTATCAATATATGGGATTTCCTCTTGATGAAGAGGGATTCCCTATATTAAGAGAAGGGAGCTAGAAGCTAAGCTAGTCCAATGACAGAGAAATTGGTAGATATAAACGGGACCACAGTATCAATCACCGGTGAAGGAAGGCCAGTGGTATTAGTGCATGGTGTTTTCATGGATCGCCGTATGTGGTTTCCACAGGTGGAAGTCCTTTCCCGTGACTACACTGTTTGTTGCATGGACATGTTGGGACATGGTTATGCACCAGATCCAGATGGAGAGCTGACTTTAAGTGATTTTGTTGAGCAACTCCACGAGGTAATTCAACATTTTGGATCAGATAAACCTGTATTAGGTGGTTTCTCTATGGGAGGTCTAGTTGCCCAAGCATATGCAATCAAGAACCATTCCCATCTGTCAGGACTGATGCTTATGAACACCGTATATGACAGATCAGAATCCGAGGTGGCAGTAGTTACCCAGAGATATGCGGATATGACTGCGGGCGGAATAGAAAGTATAGTCCAGTCGGCCAACCAGAGATGGTTCACGGATGTAGATCGCAGAACTATGCCCGATAAGATTGATGAAATATTGGCTTGGATGCGTAGTGGCCCATTTTCTGCCAAACACAAAGCGTATCCGGTTTTTGCTTATGGAGACAAAGAAATTACAGGAAAACTTGGTTCGATATCCTGCCCTGCCTTGATAATGACTGGCTCAGATGATTTAGGATCAACTCCGTTAATGGCTGAGAAGATGGCATCATCTATACCAGAAGCAACTTTACACGTGTTGTCTGGACAACGCCATATGATGTCAGTTTTAAATTCGGATGCAGTGAGTGAACTGATTTTGGAATTCTTAAATAGGTTGTAGGCTAAGTACAAATTGTCTAGGTAAACCGTACGAGATTTTAGGTAATAAATCTATGACGCTTGAAGAAGTTAATGTCAGAAAGGTGCTATGTTATGCCGGAAATAAAATTTGTTGAAACCCCTGTATTAAGAATTGGTTATGAAGAGCACGGAGATAGTGAAGCGTTTTTAATTATCCTATTGCATGGGTTTCCGTACGATATAAGGTCCTGGGATAAAGTAGCTCCTGAGCTAGCTCGTGTTGGGTACAGAGTGGTTGTACCGTATCTGAGAGGATATGGGCCTACCCGGTTCTTATCTGATGACGATGTCCGCATGGCCGAGCAAGCTGCTATTGCTCAGGACGTTATTGACTTGGCAGATGCTTTACATGTTCATGAATTTGCTTTGGCCGGGTTTGATTGGGGAAACAGGGCGGCTTGTATAGCTTCTATCCTTCACCCTGAGAGAGTGAAAGGGTTAGTAGCAATTGGTGGATATGCAGTTCAGAACACCTTAAGTAAAGGTTCTCCAGCACGTGCTGCCAGTGAGGCCCACCGCTGGTACCAGTGGTATTTCAATACCGACCAAGGCAAGGCGGGACTTGAGCAAAACCGAAGAGATATAGTGAGATATCTGTGGGATACGTGGTCGCCTAAGTGGCAGTACTCAGACAATGATTTCGACAGGTCTGCTGACTCATTTGATAACCCTGACTTTGTGGATATTACGTTGCATTCTTATCGTCATCGGCATATGAATGCGATTGGCGAGCCAAGATTTATTGAAATTGAATCAAGGTTATCATCTCTGCCACCCATAGATGTTCCATCGGTCGTTCTTCGAGGTGCGGATAGTGGTTTCGGGAGACCCTCTGATAATCCATCAGAGGATAATTCTAAATTCTCAAACCTGAAGTGCCGAAAAAATGTTTCAGGCGCGGGACATGATTTTCCATTACAGCGACCTGATGAAGTGATATCTGCTCTAATGATGCTGCTTGAAGGTAATCAGTAGTTGATCTGGACTTTATGATGGCACAGATTAATATTTACTGGTAATGGCTTGACCCTATGATGGATTATCAAATTTCTTCCGAATCTACATTATGGAGAATATAAATGAGTATTAAATACGAGAAAAAAAACCAAATTGCTTATGTGACTATTAGTAATATCGATAAAGGGAATATTCTCGATAGGCAGACTTCAGATGACATCAGTGAAGCCTGGAAGGATATCTGGGAAGACTGGGATATTAGGGCTGCAATCTTAACTGGGGATGGTGATAGGCATTTTTGCGCTGGTCACAACCTAGCACCTCCACCAGGAGTGTCGGAAGAAGATGTTGAGCGTATCAGAACGGAAAATGTTTTCTGGCCTTTATCCGGTACTGTCAATGGGGCGAGAATTGGAGCTGACGGACGCTTAGGAGATCATTATCCTCAGATATGGAAACCCGTCATAGGTGCTATTAATGGTTGGGCCGCTGGCGCTGGATTTTATCTGATGTTGACTTCTACCGATATTAGGATAGCTAGTGCACAACATGCACAGTTCAAATTTGCTCTTCTTAGCCAGGGATGGGTTGGGGGAGGTCCAGGAGCTACCTATCTAACGAGACAAATAGCTCATGCTGATGCAATGCGTATATTATTGACGGACGAGCCGTTTGATGCCCAGGAAGCACTTAGGATCAATCTCATCAACGAAGTTGTAGATCACAGCAAGCTGATGGAAAGAGCAGATGAAATAGCAACTCAAATTGTCAAAATGCCACCTGTAGCCGTTCGTATGATGAAAGAGTTTGCAATAAGATTCCAAGACATACCGGTTACTGAGGCTTGGCGTGTTCAGACACTCATAAATAGTTTGCTAACTCAATTGACGACAGATGGAGACGAAGGAAGGAAGGCGTTTCAAGAGAAAAGGGAGCCTAATTTTGATGGAGGGATTCGTCAAAAGACGGACGGGTATCCTCTGCTTGATAAAAATGATAGGTCTGTCTTGGATAAAATCCGTCGGAAGCTACATGGTTAAATTTGGCTATGTAGGGTTTATAGGAAATATATTTAACATTACATGCGACATGCGCGGAATCTTTTTGGAGGATATATGCCATACGTTAATAATTCGGATGTGAGAATACATTATCACGTAGAAGGTGCCGGCCCAGACCTGATCTTACAACACGGACTTACTAATAGCATGGAGAACTGGTATGCCTACGGATTCGTAGAAGAATTAAAGAAAAATTACCGGCTAATTCTTGTTGACGCTCGGGGCCACGGCAAAAGTGACAAACCCCATGATCCCAGCCTTTATGATCTGAGACTACGTGTGGGAGATATTATCGCAGTAATGGATGCTCTTGGCGTAGATAAGGCTCACTATATGGGTTATTCAATGGGCGGACGAATAGGTTTTGGTCTGATCATGTATGAGCTGGATCGTTTTAATTCCCTAATAATTGGAGGGATGAGTGCGGATACACCTAATACGGATATCCCTCCTGAGGAGAGAATCAAAACTCTCAAGCTGGGTATGGAAAGTTATGTAGCAGATGCAGAGGAAAAAGAAGGGCCAATAGAGACTCTCCGTCGAGAACGTCTTTTGGACAACGACGCTGAGGCCCTTATAGCCGCCACAATTGCCCCGCGAGGGACTGATGGTGTGGAGCAACTTCTGCATGACGTGGACATACCTTGTTTGCTTTATTGTGGTGATCAGGACGGATATTTTGAAGCAGCCCAGAAATCTGCTGGGTTGATACCTACGGCAATCTTTGTCGATATTCCCGGCCTTAACCATGGCCAAGTGGCACGTGCAGGGGAGGAAGTCCTCCCGCATGTCACCAGATTTCTTGAAAACGTGATTCCGTAGATATAGGAATGGTTGGGTGTTCGGGATTAATCAAAATGTCTTAGATTGTGTATACAAGAGTAGTCTATAGTGATCGGGTTGACCCCTTGAGATATTACCTCTATCATTAATAATAAGTGGATTTATTCAGGCATTTACATGGCGAATTTATTCTAAAATCCGAGAGATTAAAAAGGGAGTTTGTTTTGAAAACACTTATCAGAAAGGGCATTGTGCTGCCTACATTACTGATGGTCATGGCCTTAAGCATGACCTTAGTCGGCTGTACTACGGAAGTCGAAAAGATAGTAGAGGTCGAGAAGGTTGTAGAAGTCGAAAAGGTTGTCGAAAAAATAGTTGAGATAGTTCCAGAAAAGGAAAAACGTGAAATTGTGTTTAGCGGGCTGAACTGGGATAGTGCTCTAGTCCAGAACGCTGTTGCTCGTTATATAGTAGAAAATGGATATGGTTACCCTACTTCTCAAATAGAAGGTGACACTGTTCCTATGTTCCAGGGGCTGCGAAAGGGTGATGTGGATCTAGCTATGGAAATCTGGTTGCCCAACCAGAATGCAGTTTGGGACGAAGCTGTGGCTGCCGGAGAGGTTTTGCCTGTTGGTAAGAGCTTAGAAGATAACTGGCAGAGTTCATTCCTGATCCCTGCATATGTCCATGAAGAATATCCGGATCTGGATCACGTAGAAGATCTGAAAGAAGATAAATATAAGGAACTGTTCGCTGAGCCAGATAGCGGTGGAAAGGCCGTTTTGTATGGTTGCATCGCAGGTTGGGCATGTCGTGGAGTACAGGAAGGAACCGAAGTAGGACCTGGTCAGATAGAAGCCTATGGTCTTTCAGACCATGTTGAACTCAGAGATCCAGGTACAGGAGGAGCACTGGCAGCAGCTGTTGAAGGCGCCGTCGCCAAGGGCGACCCAATACTGTTCTACTACTGGGGTCCGACTGCATTGATGCATAATGTTGACGAATACGATTTGGGACAACCAGATCCCTCAGATTGCCAAGCAAATGATCCAGTGCACGGTTGCGCTTTCCCTGCAGCTGAAATCATGATTGCCATGAACATGGGTCTTGTTGACGATGCCCCTGAATTGATAAGCTTCTTCAGAAAATGGGACTGGAATGCTACTAATCAATTAGCAGCTGAAGGATTCTATAACGACAACAAAGATAACTATGACACCGTTGAGGAAGCTTACAGCGCTTCTGGTGTTAACTACCTGAAGAATAATGATGGGTGGAAAGATTGGCTGCCTTCCGAGGAATTAGCGAAGGTGGAGGCTGCATTAGCTAACGAAAGCTAAAACAATCGAAAAGGTTAGACTAAATTGAACAAGAAAGGCACGGTCTATCTGACTGTGCCTTTCTTGTTGTGAGTGTAAACGTAATATATTTACCCATCTCCTAGAACTTTTGGAATCAGCATAATGTTGAGCTTTTTAGTGCTATATTAGAGTTTCCGAATAGCGAAGTATGCGTTTGGTAGATAAAATTACGGGTATCAGCAGAAATTCTTGGGAGAAGATATATCTCAAGAAAACTTGATTAACGCTACTAGTTTCGAGTTTAGGTGATAACATTTTCGCAGTGCCGCCTGATGGTATATCAGATGTGTAAATATGGAAGTTTTACCAAACAACTTCAGACGATCAAGGGTTGTGGATGAGGTTCAGGTCTGAATATAGCTATAAGTGATCGCGCACGTATGCTACTTCATGGAGCAGCAGTGGGGATTCGAAATAGCATTTGCAACTAAGAAATAGTAATCAGTGTAACCAATTGTTTAAATACCGTTTGGTTCATTAATAATGCGGTATAGTGTGGTTCTATGGTTTCTAATAAGTGTGCTAACTAGATTAAGTGTTCAATTTCCTATACTCATAACGAGCGTGCATCTGACGAACCGTATTTCTTTTGGGAAGATAGGGTATTTCTAGTTGCTACGACCTACCCAAAATAACGCAATAAGTTAATTGCCTCTATTAATAATGTATCCCTGTAAAACCCTGTCTATTATGATTGCCATAATGACTATAGCTACACCTGCAATAACAGATTCACCTTC
>JAPNTN010000173.1:0-5510 GCA_027249445.1 Dehalococcoidia bacterium
TTCTAATATATTATCTGGCCAGTACTTCCGTGTTTAATTATTAACCAGATAACGTATAATGCCAGCTGAACTTAATACCATTAATCTACCGTCGTAATTGGCGAATACTAAAACAGACAAAAGGAGCCCGAATCACCATGGCAAGCATTACTCCAGACCTGATCAAATATATGTCCAAAGCACGAGGTGCTAAGTTACCGGACCCGGTTCTAGCCAAGGCAAAACACCACATCTTGGATACTCTCGCTGCTATGGTGTCTGGATCAGTATTAAAACCCGGCGTACTAGCTCGGCAATATGTCGAACAACAAGGTGGCCCACCGGAAGCGCAGGTCGTAGGAAGCTCAATGGTAATATCAGCAGTAAATGCCGCAATAGCCAATGGCATGATGGCACACGCCGATGAGACCGATGATTCCAACGGTTCAGCAGGCATACATCCTGGATGTGCTGTTCTTCCTGCCGCACTAGCAATGGGTGAAAGAGAAAATATTAATGGAATTGAACTAATCAACTCAGTAGTTTTGGGTTATGACATAGGCAGCAGAACTACCCGTGCGCTGGGTAGAAATGAAATGCGTGCCAGAAACCATTTGCCATTCAGCATTGGAGGAACCATGGGGGCTATTGCTGCTGCAGGTTGCTTGGCAGGCTTAGAGGAAGAACAATACAGAGACTTGCTCTCTTACGGGGCTCAACAGGCATCCGGTATCATGACTTACCCCAGAGATGTAGAACATATTGAGAAAGCCTTCATATTCGGAGGTATGAACGCTCGAAACGGGGTAATGGCCGCAGAAATGATTCAAATGGGCTTTACCGGTGTATACGACACATTTGACGGTGATGGAAACTTCTTGGTTGCCTATGCAGACAATCCGAAAGGTGAAGAATTAATCAAAGAGCTGGGAAGTAGATTCGAAGTAATGGGTACCAATATAAAGAAATTCTGCACAGGTTTTCCTATTCAGTCACCAGCAGAAGGATTATTAATTCTCATTAACAAATATGATTTAAAGCCCGCAGACATAAAGAGCATAACTGCACGACTGCCAGAAAGTGGGGCGCACACAGTAAACGACAGGGAGATGCCAGACATAAATTTGCAGTATCTGTTTGCTGTGGCATTGCTGGATGGGAGAATTTCCTTTGAAGCAGCCCACTCTGTAGAAAGAATGACAGAACCCGACGTACTGGAGTTACGCTCAAAGATGACACTCATTGGCGATCCAGAGTTAACTCATGCTGATCCAGAGTGGCAAAGCATTGTCGAAATTACAACAAACGACGGTCGTGACCTTAAAGAACACGTCGTCAGTTTCAAAGGTAAGGCTGATAACCCCTTAACTACTGAGGAAGTTGCCGAGAAAGCCCTGGACTTGATGGAGCCAGTTATAGGTAAGACTCAATCAGATGAACTGATAGATGCTATTAACAACCTAGAAACGCTAGACAGCGTCCGGAAACTACGGCCTTTGTTAGCAGTATAGAACCTAGTTGGCTGGAATTATGGTTTCACTTTATGGCAAGCTGACCAGTGAAGAGGTGCGACCTGGTCCCAAGCAGGCTGTAATTCTCGACATTCCTGGCTGTCCTCATAAATCGGGCAGCGAGGATGGAAACGACATCCTGTAGGTGGGTTAATCGGGCTCGCAACCTCACCTGCAATGGTTAGCCCCATAGCGATGTCCGGATCCGGTCTGGGCACAGACGCCAGCAAGGCCTTTGTATAAGGGTGGACAGTATCCGAATACATATCTTCCTTTTCAGCCAGCTCCACCATCTTTCCTACATACATGACGCCAACCCTGTGGCTCATATGCTCCACAATAGCCAAATCATGGGAAATTAACAGGTAGCTAAGTCCGAATTCCTGCTGTAAGTCTACCAATAGGTTTAGTATCTGGGCTCTAATGGAAACGTCCAAACCTGAGACAGGTTCATCCAAGACTATCAGCTTCGGCTGCAAGGCCAGGGCACGGGCTATTGCAATCCTTTGTCTCTGTCCACCACTGAACTGATGCGGAAAAAATGAACCCGTTACTGGGTTAAGGCCCACGTTATCTAATAGCTCAGCAACTCTATCTTGTAGCCTCCTGCCACGCATTCTTTCGTGAACGCGCAAAGGCTCCCCAATGATATCTTTAACTTGCATTCGTGGATTCAGCGAGCTGTAGGGATCCTGAAAAACGGCTTGAACAGTATGTTTGTATTCCTTCAAATCTCTACGATTCAGCCGATTAATATCCTTACCCCTGAACCTTATTACTCCATCAGTTGGTCGTTCTAACAAAAGCACGTTTTTCGCAACAGTAGTCTTTCCACACCCAGATTCACCAACTAATGCGAAAGTAGTACCTTCATCTACGGTAAAACTAACGCCGTCTACAGCCTTAACCAACACAGAGCTTTGCTGAAGTAAGTTACTTGGTCCCGGAAAGTGTTTTACTAGACCATCAACCTCTAGTAACGGTTCTGATACTGCCATTTACTTCTCCGCCAACCAACAATGTACAAAATCATCACCACCCATATGAGTAGCCGGAGGATATTCAGTTTTGCAAATATCCATCGCGGCAGGGCAGCGTGGCCAAAATGAGCAGCCCGTAGGTATACTCCTTAGGTCAGGTGGCTGTCCATCAATCTGATACAAACGAGGCTTTCGAGCACCCATAACAGGAACCGAATCCAATAACGCCTTGGTGTAGGGATGCTGTGGGTCCTTGTATATCTTGCGTACTTCAGCACTCTCTACAATCCTTCCCGCATACATTACATTAACTCTGTCACACATCTGTGCCACTATACCTAAATCATGGGTAACCCATATTACGCTGGTACCATGTTCTTGCTGTATGTCCCTAATCAAGCCCAAGAACTGAGCCTGTATAGTCACATCCAACGATGTCGTAGGCTCATCAGCGACCAGTAACTGAGGACTTGTCGCTAATCCCATAGCCGCTACTACTCTCTGTCGCATACCGCCGCTGAACTGATGAGGATATTGTTTAACTCTATCTTCAGGACTAGGAATACGGACCGCACTTAATGCGTCCAGAACCCTCTGCATCGCTTGAGCCCCACGCTCTTTCAGATGTAATTTTATCGGTTCTTCAACCTGATTCCCAACGGTGAAAACCGGATTCATCGAGGTTTGGGGGTCTTGCATAACCATCGCAATTTTACTGCCCCGATACTCTCTCATTTCGGATTCCTGTATACCGAGCAGGTCTTCCCCGTTGAATAAAATTTCCCCTTCGACTATTCTAGCTGCCGGCTTAGGAACCAACCTCATTATAGATAGACATGTCATGCTCTTCCCGCTGCCAGACTCACCCACTAATCCGACTGACTCACCTTTCCGAACAGTGAAATTAACACCGTCAACAGCCTTTAAAACGCCACGGCGCTGGAAAAAATATGTTTTTAGACCTTTAACATCCAATAAAATGGATCGATCTTTTGTTGTAGACATATCAGTCATTCCGTTTCCTTGGTTTTACGATTCCTATATAGAAACACACATTCAGGGTACAAAACATCCTCATAATTGACGACGCCTTGGGTCTAAAGTATCACGGAGCCAATCGCCAAATAGGTTTATAGACAAGACAGCAAACAAAATAGCCAAGCCTGGAAATAAAGCTATCCAGTACGCAGACGATATAAACTCCCTACCTCCTGCAACCATCAATCCCCAAGCAGGATGCGGTGGTGGAACTCCAACACCCAAGAAACTTAGCGATGCTTCCAATAGGATAAGATGACCGACTTCCAAGGTAGCCAACACTATTACGGTATTGAAGACATTTGGAAGTATATGACGAAGCAGTATCATCCACGCAGGCGTACCTATTACCTTCGCTACCGCTACGAAATCACGTTCCCTAATGCTGAGTGTCTCACCTCTTACTATGCGGGTAAATCTAGCCGCTAGAAAGGGAGATAAAATAAACATTACACTTTCAAAACTACGGCCAACAGTAAATACAAATACAAGTGCCACAAGAATTGTAGGCATCGCCAATATAACTTCGACACCTCTTTGTATCAGGCTATCCACCTTTCTCCCTGAATACCCGGATATTAACCCTAATATCACTCCAACTCCGCCACCTAGGCCAATAATAGTAAGAGACAGTGCGAGAGACACTCGGGAACCTATAATAACCCGGCTAAGAATGTCTCTACCTAATTTGTCTGTGCCCAATAAATTTGACGCACTACCTTCTGCATGCCAAACGGGAGGGGTGAACGATTTAGCTAGATCTATAGCGATAGGATCATGAGGTGCTAACCATTGGCCAAACAACCCAAATGCCAATAGGATTCCTAATATGACAGTAGGTATCTTTGGAGCTCTTCTGAGTCCTGAGAGCATCGCGATCAATCTGAGTTTCCAGACATTTGTCATGACGACCTGAGTTGATGATATGCTAGCCATAACTACCTACTGCCCGTGTACTTAATCCGTGGGTCAATCACGGCATAAAGAATATCCACGAATAGATTAATAAATATGAAAAATGCCCCGAATACTATTACAACACCCTGAACAATCGGGAAATCCCTACTAACGACGCTTTGAACAGCGACCGTCCCGATACCTGGCCAGGCAAAAACCTGTTCTACAACCACAGAGCCATTCATAAAGGCACCAAGTACAAGACTACTATATGTAATCACCGGGATAAGGGCATTTCGCAAGGCATGCTTGCTGACAACCATGATTTCTCCAACGCCTTTAGCCCTTGCCATAGTCACGTAATCACTATCTAGAACGTCTAACATACTTGAACGTACTAACCTAACCATTCCCGCCATTACGCCCCAACCGAGCGTAAATCCCGGTAGTATATAAGAAGTCCAGCCAGTCTTTCCTGCGGGAGGAAGAATATCCCAGACCACAGCGAATAATATGATCAACATGATCCCCAGCCAAAACGGTGGCATCGCCTGACCCAGAAAAGCCATCACTTTAGCGAACCAATCTATCGGAGTATCTCTATAAACAGCTCCCAACACTCCCAATGGTATAGAAAATGCTATAGCAAACCCTAACGCAAATAACCCAAGTGTGAAGGTAGCTGGCAATCTTTCCATGAGAATTTTGGTAATAGGTATCCCATTTCGGACAGACTTACCCAGATCTCCTCTCAGCAATTGTCCAACATAAATGCCGTACTGATGGTAAAGCGGTTTATCAAGCCCTAATCGCTCCTCCATAAGTTCCCTTGCGTGGACATGCCCATGACGAGCTGTAAATATTTCCGCGGGATCACCAATCGACCGGGATAGTATGAACACTAGGGTTGCTATAAACCAAAGACCCAAAAAAGCCTGAAATATTCGCAACCCAATATAACTTAGCATTAATTTCTCCGACGAAAAGGCCTGCTATCAAGCATATGTACTATCAAGCAGACCTCTTCGTTCAACTTAACTATTACTGATTAAGGTTGGATGGTCCAGTGGTTATGCGGGTACGGCCTTCCCGTGATAGGAGTCCA
>JAPNTN010000174.1:0-2839 GCA_027249445.1 Dehalococcoidia bacterium
CCATTTACCATTTTAGGGATCTGCTTTAACCCCAATACTTCTTGATACCATTTCAAAGCGGCATCTTTGTCTTTAACATTGTATGTGATGTGATTAATGTTCCGTAAGCGAGTTGTTGCGCTGAGCATTGATTGCCTCCCAAATGTCTTCAATTATGCGTGAAAGTGTAGTGGGCAGGCGTGTTCTGTGTCAATTATTAGAAGATTATTCTTCCATATTTCTTTTAACAGAGTTAATTGACCAATATTTGGGCTACCCATAAAATGACCGCACCATCACCACAAGTGCTAATCATATGTTAGGAGGATATTTATGACTCAGCAAAACCTCCCCCAAGTTTTAGAAGGGGTTCGAATATTGGAACTAGCGAGATGGCAGGCAGCTCCCCGAGGAGGGATGATCCTTAGAGATATGGGAGCTGAAGTCATAAAGGTAGAATGGAGAAAAGGAGCTGACCTACGTAATTCTGGACCCTTTGTTGGAGATATGAGTGTGCAATTCGCAGCTTATAACAGGGGAAAGAAAAGTATCACCCTAAATACTAGGCATCCAAAAGGCAAAGAGATGTTTTTGGATTTGGTCAGGGTATCTGATGTCGTATTGGAGAACTTTAGACCTGGGACAATGGAGCAAATGGGATTTAGTTATGAAGAGATGTGCAAAGTTAACAAAGGAATAATACTTGCCTCGGTCTCGGGATTTGGCCAATATGGACCATACAGAGACAGGCAGTGTTTTGACCCTATCATCCAGGCTATGAGTGGAATTGGACATCAGACAGGGCGAGGTTTTGATCAACCAATTATGGCCGAGGGACCTATTATGGATCGCACTGCTGCGTTACATGCCACCATTGGTATACTGGGCGCTTTGCGGTATCGTGACCGTACTGGTGAAGGGCAATGGTTGGAAGTAGCAATGATGGATGGGGGTATCACATTAGAAGAAGTTGCATTAGCTATGTGTCATGAGACTAAAACGAATGACTTTCAGCGCGGTGGGTCATTTATCCAATGTAAAGATGGATGGATTACTACAGGTGCGGCGAGAGCTGTGTACTGGGAGCGTATGTTAAAACTAATGGGATACGATGAATTGGCTGATGATCCGGAATTTTCGGCACCCATGTTTGCGACAGACCAGGCGGAAGTGAGGATGGAATTACTGCACGAGTGGTGTGAGGAGCGTACTGTAGCAGAAGCCGAATCATTGTTGGTAGGAGCCGATATACCAGTAGGACGGGCCATGAGCATTCCTGAGGTTCTTGAAGATCGTCAAATTTGGGAACGTGACGTTATGATGGAGATGGATATCGATGAGCCTGGAGGAAAGAAAATACTGGCCCCAGGCCCCACAATTATAAAGTTTTCAAAGACTCCTACGACTGCGGGCCCTATACCAAAATTTGGTGAACATAATACGGAGATATATACCAGTTTGCTTGGTATGAATTCAGACGATCTTTCAGAACTGCGAGAAGATGGGGTTATTGGGTAGATTGTAGGGAGCAGTATTAGTTGAAAGCAGGTATTACCTCCTCTGCGAATAGTTTCATGGAGTTCATGACCTTAGAGTGCTCCATATCGCCAAAGAAAAAATTGCACCCGAAATATCCAATGCCTTGCTGTTCAAGAGATTTAATCTGGTTGATACATTGTTCAGGAGTTCCTATGACCGCTCGGTTGTGCAGTAGATAATCATAAGTTGGCGGGTTTTCACGTCGATTCTTGAGCCAATCCTTTAAGTCATGATTGACCTCGCTGCTTTCTTTAAATGATGCCCTCCATTGACCAACATCTAGTGTCCAGTTAAGGGCGTGTTCGGTGTCTTCGATCGCCTGTTTTTCTGTTTCCGCAACGTAACAGTATCGGAAAAAAGGTATATTTTGGGTCGGGACACTATATCCGGATTTTTTGGATAAAGCGTCAAATCGGTGTACTAGGTCTACTGCATCGGGCGTGTCTAGAACGACTCCAACACAAAGGCAGTGACCGGTAGATGCTACGAACTGTAGCGTTTCTAGGGTGCGAGATGCTCCTATGTATACTGGAGGGTGAGGATCCTGGAGTGGTTTCGGAACTAAGTTTGTTTTGTAAGCACTATAAAAATCGCCTGAGTAAGTGTATTCCGGTGTTGTCCAAATACCTTCTACCATTTTGATCGCTTCTTGAAAACGTTGTTGGCTGGTGGATTGGTCTACAGTGTATCCACTGTATTCATAACTTGCTGCACCTCTACCATAGCCTATATCTAGTCTACCTCCGCTAATAACGTCTAGGGTGGCTGTGTCTTCTGCTAATCTAATAGGATTGTGAAGCGTTGGTACTATGACAGCCGTACCGATTCTGATGTTTTCAGTTCTTGCAGCTATACTGCCCGCTATGATTAAGGACGACGAGCTAAGGCCATAGCGTGAAAAGTGATGTTCTGCCAACCAGACGCTGTCGTAGCCTAGTTCTTCGCCGTATATGGATTGGGCTATCATTTGATCGATAAGTGTCTTAGGATCTGATCCTTCAGGCCATGGTATATGTGAAAATATGCCAAACTGCATAATTGCTTCTCCAGTATTATCCGTCGACATTATACTAGGCACGCGTGCAGAATTCAGTCTACTTCAACAGTTTTGGGAAATCTAGATCGGAGTCCAACAGTAGTATTACTTGTAATTAGGATATGACTGTGGATTGCTTAGGTTTCTAACACTAGATACAATATATATAGGTTAATTGTTTCATGATAGTGAGGGACGGAAAAGTAATAGTTATTCTCCTACATTTATTATCTAATGAATAAGATTATCTTCACCCTCTCACATAGATTTTCTCTCCAAAGCCCT
>JAPNTN010000175.1:0-32633 GCA_027249445.1 Dehalococcoidia bacterium
ACCGCAGATGAATCACCGGATTCCAAGGCTTCGGCAAATCTTCCTTTAAAACCAAGGTGC
Organism: Dehalococcoidia bacterium; assembly: GCA_027249445.1. GTDB lineage: Bacteria > Chloroflexota > Dehalococcoidia > Lucifugimonadales > UBA3495 > UBA3495. The sequence continues at coordinate 61 of JAPNTN010000175.1, forward strand.
CGTACGTATAGCATCTGCGGGTTGATATATGGGAATATTTTCTCCATGTCATGATTAGTCAGAACGTGAGATACCAAGTCTGGTGGGTTGGGGATGTCAATATTATGGCTGATTTGCGCCGGAGCTACTACAGGAGCTTCATTTTTCGGCTGGGCATCTGAAGCAGTCGATTGCTCTGACAGCATAGCTTCTGTTTCTGCTTCAGCCGTGATAACTAGCTTTTGTCTCTCGTCAGAATCTTGTACCGCATTAGCTAATGATAACCCGGTCATAGCATCTTGTGCGTACAATACTAGTCCGTCATATTCTGGAGATATTCTTAGTCTTGTGAACCGGTTAGATAGGGCGGCTCCCCCAACTAGAATAGGTGAGTCGACTCCTGATTGACGGAAATCTTTGACAGTTTCGACCATCATTTGGGCAGATTTAACCAATAACCCAGATAGACCTATCATATCTGGGTTATGTTCTCTACATGCTTCGATTAAGTCCTGAGGTGGAACTTTAATACCTAAGTTGATGACCTCGTAGCCATTATTGGACAGTATTATTTCCACTAGATTTTTCCCTATATCGTGGACATCTCCTTTTACAGTAGCTAGAACTACTTTGCCTTTTGTGGCAGTATCTGCTCTGTCCATGTGTGGTTCTAAATGAGAGACCGCGAACTTCATAGACTCAGCGGACTGAAGTACTTCTGCTACTATTAGCTGATTGGCGTTGAATTGACGTCCTACTTCATCCATTCCTGCCATCAATGGCCCGTTGATTATTTGAAGAGGAGCCCTGTCTTCTAGAGCCTCGTTCAGGTCATCGGCTAATCCTTCTTTGGTTCCCTCAATAATAGCTTGCGCTAAACGTTCGTCTAGCGGTAGATTACGCCTTTCTTCAACAGTGGATTTGGGTGCTTTATCTCGGAAGTGATCAACGAATGGTGTTATGGGATCTCCCACTCGGTTCCATATTAAATCTTCAGCAAGATTACGTTCTTCTTCGGGTATGGATGCGTATCTTTGCATTAGTTCTGAATTGACTATCGCTGTATCAAGTCCAGCTTGAACGCAGTGATATAGAAATACTGAGTTAAATACTTCGCGTCCAGCTGCAGGAAGTCCGAAGGACACGTTGGATATACCGAGTATAGTTTTGGTGTTTGGTAGTGCTTCTTTGATTAACCGAACTCCCTCTATGGTTTCCGCGGCAGAACCTACGTAATTTTGGTCACCTGTGCCTGCAGGGAATACCAAAGGGTCGAAGATAATGTCTTGTTCGGGTACGCCGTATTTTTCTGTGAGCAATTTATGCGATCGTAAAGCGACTTCCAACTTGCGCTCTTTTGTAATAGCTTGTGCTTGATTGGGATCGTCGTCAATGCATCCTACTACCAGTGCTGCACCATATCTCTGGGCTAATGGTACGACGGCCTGGAAGCGTTCTTCGCCATCTTCTAGATTTATCGAATTTATAATCGACTTACCCTGTAGTTTTTTTAATGCTTCCTCCAGGACTTTTGCATCGGTTGAGTCGATCATTATGGGAGCTTTAACCTTTTTGGTTAATTCGTCTAAGAATTTCGTAACGTCCGACAGCTCGTCCCGATCTGGGTCTTGTAGGCAGACGTCCAATATATGAGCTCCGTTTCTTACCTGTCGTCGTCCTACTTCAGCTCCTTCCTCATATGAGCCTTCACTGATTAATCTTCGGAATCGGCGACTTCCGAGGACATTAGTTCGTTCACCTACTATGGTAGGTCTACTCTCATCGTCTATAGTCAGAGCCTCAATACCAGATACTCTGCTCTCATAGTTGGTCACTGGTGTTCGCGTCTCTGACAATTGTGAAACGTGTTCCGATAGTTTTTTTATGTGTTCTGGAACTGTGCCGCAACACCCCCCTATGACGTTAATCCAACCAGATTCTAGAAATCGGCTGATAGTAGAAACCATCATTTCAGGGGTTTCGTTATAGTTCCCGTCTTCGTCCGGTAATCCTGCGTTAGGAAGGCATGCAACAGGGAATTTAGATATCCCAGCCAACGTTCTTATATGGTCTGTCATAAATTCAGCGCCAGTGGCACAGTTAAAACCGACCCATAATAAGTCTCTATGAGATAACGATGTGTAGAAGGCCTCAGCATCTTGACCCGCGAGGAGCGTGCCCATTGGTTCTACTGTGCCTTGTACGGAAACAGGTAGTGCTGTTTTAAGTTCTAGAAAAGCTTGGTCAATTCCTTCCAATCCTGCCTTCACGTTTATGGTGTCTTGACTGGTTTCTAGAAGCAGTAGATCTACACCACCTTCAATAAGTCCAATAGCTTGCTCTTTGTACGCATCTGCAAGCTCGTCAAATGTTATTCCGCCTGTTACCGAAATTGTCTTTGTTGTTGGACCCATTGAGCCCGCGACGAACCTAGGTTTATCCGTTGTGGTAAATTCTTGGGCTGCCGCGACCGCTAACCGAGCAGCCTCTCGATTTAATTCTCTAGCCAAGTGACTCAAATCGTATTCAGACAATACTACGGATGTTGATCCGAAAGTGTTTGTCTCTATTATGTCTGATCCAGCGTCTAGGTAGGCTTTATGTATTTCCGATATGATGTGCGGGCGTGTTAGGCAGAGGTGTTCGTTACAGCCTTCGTATTCGACACCACCAAAGTCATCTGGTCCCAAATCATATGCTTGAATAGCGGTCCCCATGGCGCCGTCTATTACCAAGACCCGCTGGGTAAGAAGTTCTTTTAATAAAGCTATGCGTTCAGAAGTTACCATTTGATATTTATTCCAATTATATTTATTGTAGATTTTGATTCTAAGGTTTAGTTAAACCATTTTGATAGTTCGTCTTTATTTTTCCCTAGCCACGCTGTGTTAATACGAATCCGTTCTAGCGATTGGCGAATTGTCCGTTCTGCAGCCGGAGTTGGATGTTCTTTGAAGAAGTCTTCTATTTCGGTAGCTTTTTCTTCAGATGTGAATGATCCGGTAATAGCTACCAGTCGCATTAATCCAAACCCACCTCCGCCGTATCGTTTGTCAAATTCGGTCCAATTATCCTTCACGAATTCCCAGGCTATATCCCTACCTCTTATGTTCGCGGCTACAGCAGATACTAACGTTATAGTATCTTGTGACCGGACATCATCAGTTAACGATCTAGCTAGAAGGTCCTTAAGTAGATCTACGTCACTAAATCTTGCCAAACTTATGAGCAGCCGTATTTTCTCCTCTTGTAGTTCTGAGTCGCGTTCCAATGTCCAGAGAGCGTCGTAGGTTTTCCTGTCACCAGACTGTGCGACTAAGCTATATACAAGACCTCGCAAATCCGGATGGACTGATGATGTATCTTGTAGATATTTATTGAATAGGGACTGAGCTTCTTTCAGGACTTCGGTATCCCCATAGTTTCCTGCTTGACTCAATACCGTACTTCTTAATAGCGCATCTAGGTGGCCTTCTCCAGTCTTTGGAGTCCAACCTATTTTTTGAGCAGCACTCTTAAACAGGTCTTTGGCGAATGTTCTATATGCATCGTAGAAACCCTCATCGGAGATCAATGTTTCAATCTCCTTCAGGTTGCTGGCTAGATCACTCCATACCGAAGCGTCGGACTCGGATTTATAAGCATTGGCCAATGACAGGAATTGTGTTACTGGTAATAAACCTGCCTTTGATAATGCGTAAGCGTCATTTTGTATCCCAAGTCTATCCGTAGCGCTTAATACCTGGGACTCTATGCCTGGAATAAGATTTTGCCAGTCCTTTGAGGTGTAGTTGACTCTGAAAAACCCCGTCTGGTCAGGATTCAATTTGAACCACTTGGGATCATCTGAGATACCGGAGAGAGTGACTGATGATTCGGAGTCAGAGACTATAGAGGTGCCAGAAGATCGGTTGTCTTGTGGTACTAGGACCCTGACAGGAACTTGCCATTGCATTTGCGGTGATGGTTGATCGCTCAGTATATTGTCGTACACAAATCGTTCTTGGGATAGGTTGATAGTCAAGCTGTTATTGACTCTTTCAGATGTAACAGAGACGACTGGGTAGCCCATTTGGCTAGTCCAAGTATTCATTATTTCTGTGACAGGCTGTTTAGAAACTTCTTCAAGGGCGTTCCACAAATCAACGGTCTGTGCATTTTGGTATTGATTTGCTGATAAATATTTGTGGAGACCTTGCCGGAAAACCTCGGGACTCAAGAATTGCTCTAGCATACGTATTACCGATGCGCCTTTACTGTAGCTAATGGCATCAAATAATTGGCTAACCTCTGCAGGGTTTTTAACTTCTTGTTCAATAGGATGAGAATTCTTGAGTCCGTCCAAGCTTAATGCTCTGTTAGTGTCCATGTTTACGAATTGAGTCCACATTGCCCATTCGGGAAACAACCAATCTACGGCTTTTGTTCCCATCCAGGAAGCGAAACTTTCATTAAGCCATAGGTCGTCCCACCATTTCATAGTTACTAGGTCTCCGAACCACATATGCGCCATCTCGTGCGCTACCACTTCTGCAACTCTTTGCCTAGTTCCAGCTGATGAATTTAAAGGATCTACTAATAGGGCTGTTTCTCGGTAGGTAACGGCCCCCCAATTCTCCATAGCGCCTGCTGCAAAATCTGGTATCGCGATATGGTCCAGCTTCTCTAGGGGATAGGGAATGCCAAAATAGTCGTTAAAGAATGATAGTAGCTTTACTGAAGTATCTAGCGCAAACCGGCCTTGTTCTTCTTTACCTCTTGTTGTCCATACTCCCACTATAGTTCCGCTAGCAGCTTCTTTTTCTATGTGAGTGAGATCTCCTACTACAAATGCTAACAGGTATGTTGACATTATCGGGGTGTCAGCGAATTTGACTGAATTCATGCCACCGCTAAGTGTCGTATTTTCAATTTCTGGTGTATTGGCTAGAGCAACCAAGTGACTGGGGACAACTAGAGTTACAGAGAACGTTGCTTTGCATTCCGGTTCATCCCAGCATGGAAAAGCCTGACGAGCATCCGTAGCTTCAAATTGAGTAGTGGCCAGATACTGGGTATTCCCTTCGGGGTCTATGTATTGGCTTCGGTAGAATCCTCTAAGTTTGTCGTTCAATATGCCTGTAAAGGCTATGTCTATCTTTCCTTCTCCGATTGGGATTTCCTCAGGGAAAGTCAGAGTACAGGTCTCTGCTTCTTTGTTATATGCAATGTTTTCGGTTTTCAGTACAGAGTTATTGATTGCAATCGAAGCTGATCCTATATCTATATCCAGAGCATTCATCACGATCGTTGATGATGATTCCGAAACCCTAACGTCTATAGTTTCATTTCCAGAGAAGGCGAAATTCTGTATGTCAGGCTTTAATTCAAGTTGGTAATGAAGGGGTTTTATGTTCTTGGGCAATACCGCCGCCTCAGTTCCAGGCATCGATTAACTCCTATTTTGCACGACAAAAATTATTAGGAATTATCCTTAGTCGTGCATTGTGTACTCGGAAGTACCCGTAAGTTTAACATTAAACACAAACCTAGTCTGCCTGAGCAGTAGTTAGGTAGACCGTTAGGAGTAATCCAGTGGTATAATAGCCGGCGGTTTCATTGGTAAAAGGAGCGTATATATTCACCGATGGTCCATGCTGGTTAGAAGGTGTATTGAGCGTGGATACTAGCTCAGAATGAAATTTAAAACCAATTAAGAGTAACTATAGGAGGAGGCACATGGCGGCTCAGACTATGTTTGAGAAGATCTGGGATTCCCACGTTGTTCATGAGGAGTCCGGACAACCTTCGATCATCTATATAGATCTCCATTTGATACACGAGGTTACGACACCTCAGGCGTTTGATGGACTTAGACTCAATGGGCGAGGAGTTCGTAGGCCTGATTTAACTATTGCGACTGTAGACCATAATACCCCGACATGGGAATTGGACAAACCAGTCACTGACGAGATATCTAAAAAACAGCTGGATGCGCTAGCTGATAATGTGAAGGGCACCGGAATAACTTTTTATGATAGGTTTAGCGAAAATCAGGGAATAGTACATGTTATTGGACCTGATTTAGGGTATACGCTCCCTGGAAAGACTGTAGTATGCGGAGATAGTCATACCTCTACTCATGGAGCTTTAGGTTGCTTGGCTATGGGGATTGGAACTTCAGAGGTCGAGCATGTTCTGGCAACGCAGACTCTGCGCCAATTTAAACCTAAAACAATGGAAGTAAGGATAAATGGGGCTTTGCCGGTTGGAGTATCCGCTAAGGATGTTATCTTAGGCATCATCGGGAAGATAGGGATAAATGGTGGTATAGGCCACGCAATAGAATATACCGGTGAAGCTATCAAAGGTCTGTCTATGGATGGCCGTATGACGGTATGCAATATGAGTATAGAAGGTGGTGCTCGAGCGGGCATGATTGCCCCAGACGAAACCACTTTTGAATATATAAAAGATCGGCCATACGCTCCTAAAGGCGAGGAATTGGAGGCTGCTATTGAAGAGTGGCAGAAATTACCTACCGACAGTGGAGCCAAATTTGACAAGCTTGTAGAGATTGATGCTGCTGATCTAGCTCCATTCGTGACGTGGGGTACTAATCCAGGGATGGTAGCCAAGATAACTGATAGAGTTCCAGACCCGGCGTCATTTGCTAGTGCTGCTGAGCGTGAATCTGCAGAACGGGCTCTTACATATATGGGACTCGAGCCAAACACCCCAATAGAAGATATAAAAATAGATCGTATATTTCTTGGTGCCTGTACAAATTCCCGTATTGATGATCTTCGAGCTGCTGCAAATGTTATAAAGGGTAAAACCGTTAATCCAAATGTTTATGCTATGGTCGTCCCGGGTTCCGCAAGGGTTAAATTGCAGGCAGAGCAGGAAGGATTGGACAAAATTTTTAAGGACGCAGGATTTGACTGGAGAGTCGCAGGGTGTTCCATGTGTCTTGGGATGAACCCAGATATTCTTCAGCCTGGCGAACGTTGTGCGTCCACATCGAATCGTAATTTTGAGGGGCGTCAAGGAAAAGGTGGGCGCACCCATCTGGTCAGTCCTGAAATGGCTGCTGCTGCTGCTATAGCCGGACATTTTGTAGACATCCGAGATTGGTAAAGGAGGCGATATGGAACCTTTTATAAAAGTTACTGGAGTTGCGGCACCGATAAATAGGGTAAATATTGACACGGATCAGGTAATCCCCGCGATACATTTAAAAAGCATCGAGAGAACAGGTTATGGCAAGTTCTTATTCTCTAGTTGGAGATTCGATGCGGACGGAACACCTAATCCTGATTTTGTTTTGAATAAGCCTGAGTACCAAAATGCCAGCATAATAGTTGCAGGAAGAAACTTTGGGTGTGGATCTTCACGAGAACATGCTCCCTGGGCTCTCCAAGATTACGGCATTAGATGCGTTATTGCTCCGAGTTTTGCAGATATTTTCCACAACAATTGCTATCAGAATGGTTTGCTTCCAATAGTATTGCCTGAGGAGGATGTCAGCCGACTTATTGATAAGCTAGAGAAAGATCCTGGCACGAAACTAAACATAGATCTTGAAGGATTAAGGATTTGGGATGAAGATGAAGAAATTGTTCTGGATTTCAATGTAGAGGAGTTTCGTCGGTATTGTCTTCTGAATGGGTTGGATGATATCGGGTTGACGCTCCAGAATGAAGACGCTATTAAAGCTTTCGAAACCAAATCTTAGTTGAGATAAATATGGGAATTAAAGCCACCGGTCTCCGGTGGCTTTTTTTTATCCTATGTATTTTGCCAATGGTATACTCTGGTCAATCTTTTATGGGATATTCATAAATTAAATGTTATTGAGAGGATTTCAATGCAAACTATTGATGTAATCGCAGAGATATTGAAGCGTGAGGGTATTGGAGTATTGAGTTGTTTTCCGACTACTCCTGTTATAGAGGCAGCAGCTGCTGCTGGGATACGCCCGATTATATGTCGCCAAGAACGTGTTGGGGTTGGAATAGCTGATGGATATAGCCGTTTGACCAATGGGGACCCTGTCGGTGTTTTTGCTATGCAATACGGCCCTGGGGCTGAGAACGCGTACGCTGGTGTTGCCACAGCATATTCTGACTCCACACCTTTGCTTTTATTGCCGCTAGGTCATCCTAGGGATAGGCAGGGAGTATTCCCGCTGTTCTCATCTATGTCTAATTATGCTGGTGTCACCAAATATATAGAACAAATAAATGTCGCTGATCGTACTTCAGAGGTGATGCGCAGGGCCTTTGGGGCGATTCATCAAGGACGCACTGGGCCAGTTATGGTAGAAATACCTGCGGACATAGCATTGGAGGAAGTCTCAGAAGAATCCTTTTTCTGGTCCCAAAATGTTAGAAAAATAGGGTCGCAAGGAGATCCTGGGGACATTGAATCTGCCGCAAAGGTATTATGCGCTGCAAAGAATCCTATAATACATGCGGGACAAGGGGTTTTATTAGCGGCTGCAACAAATGAGTTAGTTGAATTAGCAGAGTTGTTAAATATACCCGTCATGACCACATTGTTGGGAAAAAGTGCATTCCCTGAAGTCCATCCCTTGGCGTTAGGTAGTGGCTCAGGTGTGACCTCGGGTCCAGTACAGTATTTCATGAGTATATCTGATGTAGTTCTTGGCATCGGCTGTAGTTTTACCAAACATGGTATGTCTATGAATATCCCCGCTGGAAAAACAATTATTCATGCCACTAATGATCCGAGAGATATAAATAAGGATTATGATGTTGAATATCCTATAGTCGGAGATGCAAAGCTGGTACTTAGACAACTTATAGAGGCATGCAAAGATATAATGGGGTCGTCGCAGATACAGAGAGAAGATATTAGCCGAGCGATTGACTCCCAAAGAAATCAGTGGTTAGCTGAGTGGTCCCGAAAGTTAGAGTCTTCTGAAAAGCCTATCAATCCTTACAGGGTTATATGGGACTTTATGCGGACTATACCCCCTCAGGATGCTGTAGTTACTCATGATTCTGGTAGCCCTAGAGATCAGATAGTTCCATTCTATAGATCAAATGGTCCGAGGACTTATCTAGGTTGGGGTAAGTCTCACGGATTGGGAACGGGCCTCGGATTGGTTATAGGCGCTAAACTAGCAGATCCCAGTAAAATGTGTGTCAATTTTATGGGAGATGCAGCGTTCGGAATGACTGGACTTGATTTTGAAACTGCGGTCCGTTCAGATATTCCTATTACCACTGTTGTGCTGAACAACTCAACAATGGCCGTAGAAACTCATGCTATGCAGACTTCGCATGACTTGTATAAGTCTCGTGATTTAGGAGGCAACTACGCCGAACTGGGGTTAGCTATGGGTGGATATGCAGAACGTATAGATAATCCAAACGAAATATGTGGTGCTTTTGAACGTGCCCGAAAGATGAATGATGAAGGGAAATCTGTGCTGTTAGAATTCATTACTAGTGCAGAAACAGCATTTTCCCACAAGAGGCCATTCTAAATAAATATATTGAAATATTAAGGAGCTAGTATGACTCGTTCAAAGTACTTGTTTATAGCCTCAATGGATGTTCTAACAGATAGAAAACAGCTGTTCGATGAAGTTTATAACGAGGAGCATTGCCCGTTGTTACTGGAAGTTCCAGGGGTGCGAGCAGTAAGTAGGTTTGAGACACAAAGTTTTGCTATGGCACTAGGAGGCGAGATACGTCATGTAAATAATGAACATGACCCCAGGTATCACGCCATTTACGAAATAGATAACCCGAGCGTTTTGGAGTCATCAGATTGGTCGAATGCGGTAGATAGCGGCAGGTGGCCAGAAGAAGTGAGGCCTTATACAAGTAACCGTAGGCATTCATTATTGAAGTTGACGTATCCAATTACTTAACGAACCTTGGTTCGTGTGACTCGTTAAGAATATTCAGAGCGATTTAACATAATGTTCAACTGTTAATAGTCCGTATTCTTCTTTATGTGTCTTCATATATCCGTTGGTCTTATACATACGTATTGCTGGGGCTAAGTGACTTACAGTAGACAGAAAGATGCGCCCGTAGCTCTGATCTCTGCAGAATTGATCTACGGTGTTTAGTAGTAATGTACCTATACCTTTCCGACGAGCGTCTCGTGACACACTCATGCGTCTCAACTCGGCTGACTCTTTACTGTGGTGCTGGATGGCTACTGTCCCTTTGATTTCCCCCGATACCTCTGCAATCCAAAAATTACTATGATCATAGGTCTTGTAGTGTGTAGTTATGTCCTTAAGGTCTAGACTTAGAGACTTTCTTATATATGACCTTACCTCAGGTTCAAATGGTTGGCCGATGGCGAAATCCAGTTGCCCGTTAACAAATAGTTGTCTGACTGACAGATAATCGTCTGGTTGGTATTCGCGTATGTATACCAAGGTTACCCTATCGTTAAGCAATACTTCATTTGATTAATTAAACGTTACTGCTAGTTTACACGTTGATGAGGAAATGTATGATGTCGCCATCTTTAACTGGATACGTTTTGCCCTCTGACCTGAGGACCCCTTCCTTTCGCCCCTGTGCAAGACTGCCACATCGAGTAAGATCTTCATATGGTATGACTTCGGCCCTTATAAAGCCACGGGAGAAGTCTGTATGAATAGTGCCTGCAGCGTCTTGTGCGGGGAGTCCGGCTGGTATACTCCAAGCCCTGACCTCGTCTTCACCTACGGTTAAAAATGACGCCAGGCCGAGGGTTGAGTAAGTCATTCGTATAACCTGGGTTAGAGCAGATTCTCCCAAACCGAGGTCCCTTCTAAACTCAGCCTCTTCTTCATCTGACATTAGCGCTAGTTCAGATTCCAATTTTGCGGATAAGCTTACTTCACCTAACTCGGGGTCTATGTCATAGTCCCAATCGACATTTTGGAGAGTTATGGGGTCCGAAGTTTCACCAGTATTAAATGCTACTATTACTGGCTTGCCGGTAAGTAATTGATAATTAACCAAAAATGAATGCTCAGATTCAGTCAATTGTTGTCTTCTTAACGGGATACCATCTTCCAAACCTTGCTTAACCTTTTTCACAATCTCCTGTTGTTTTACTACGTTAGGCCTTTCAGAAGCTTTAGACTTCTTGATAGAGTCTTCTAATCTATCTACTGCTCTGTCAAGAATCTCAAGATCTGCAAATAGGATTTCATTTAGCATTGTAGACAAGTCGTCTTTAGGATCAATCTTATTAGCCGGATGAATGACACTGGGGTCATCAAAAGCTCTTACTACAATGAGAAACGCATCGGCTCCTTGTAATAAATTCCGGTACTGCCCAGCAATGCCTTGAGATTTAGATTCGTGGTTAGAGCCAGGAATATCAAAATACTTTATTTCCGCGTGTATTATCTTTTTGGGATTATACATTTCAGACAACACGTCTATGCGCTTGTCCGGAACTTTTGTAACGCCTATATGGACTTCTGACATCCCTCCACCAGTGGTTTCAGCAGCCCCTTTGGTTAATGCATTAAATACAGTGGTCTTTCCACTTTGTGATAATCCGATTATTCCAACATCCATATATGATTTATACCTTTTGTTTCTAGTCTCTGGCTAAGACGACTGTACCGGTAGATGAAAGAGCCCCGCCGGTTCCGTTAACTATAGATATCTTAGCATTTTGACTTGGATTTGATTTATTTTTAACTTGTCGATCACCTACTTCACCGCGAAGCTGTCGTACTGCCTCAACTAGTAGGAAGCTACCGTACATACCAGGATGGGTGTACGACAGGCCTCCACCATTTGTGTTTAACGGGAAGTCGCCCCCCGGTGCTGTCCGTTGACCCGCTACAAAGTCTGCGGCTTCTCCAGGTTTGCAGAAACCTAGCCCTTCAAGAGTTATCATCACGGTATAGGTGAATGAGTCATATATCATAGTTAGGTCTATGTCATTGTGAGTTAAACCTGCTCGTGATAAAGCAACAGGTCCAGTCTCTCGTGATACAGAGGATGTGAAATCTGGCATCATGCTAACAATATTGTGGTCGTGGGCCTCTGCGGCTCCTAAAACCCATATAGGCTCTTTTCGGCAATTCTTGGCTTTCTCTGCGGACGTGACTATTATTGCGGCTCCAGAGTCTGTGACTAAACAGCAATCGACTAAGTGAAAAGGCCAAGCGACCCACCTTGAGTCGTGGTAATCATTAAAAGAGAGTGGGGTATCGTGCATTACAGCTTTAGGGTTTAAGTTTGCCCATTTTCTCGTCGCAACTGCTATCTCAGCCATTCCTTGGCGTGTTTTATCTTCACCGTATTGGTGCATGTATCTGGTACAGGCCATTGCGTAATTAATTGGTTGGCCAATCATGCCGTATGGAAATTCGTATTGGGAGACCGGAAGGTTTGGGTCAGTAGGAATTCTGGCTCTAGTTGATCTACCTGCCTGACCGTGTGTGATCAAGGCTACATCACAATATCCTGCTCTAATGGCTGCTAGAGCATGTGCTACGTGTATGACAAAGGAAGAACCCCCGACGGATGTATTGTCAGTGAAGCTAGGTGTTATCCCTAGGTATTCTGCTGTCGCCAAAGAGGAGAAGCCGGCCGTGAATACCCCGTTCACATCTGATTTAGATAGGCCAGCATCCTCTAGGGCATTTGATGCGGCTTCCGCGTGGTGCTGCAAAGATGATTTATTTGGAACAGTTCCCATTTCATCAGATTCAGCGACTCCAACTATAGCGATATCGCGTTCGTTTCTAAAAGAATTACTCATTCCCATATACCTTTCTCACGTCTTATATAATAAAGGTCGAAGTTTATTCTGATCCGCTTAACCATGACTGATGGTACAACAACCTGTAGGCTTAGGACAATGGTGGTTCCTCTTGTATGCTCGCTCCGAATCAGGAGGTGTCTTTCTGAATCCACGTGTTAAAATACTACCGGATGAACGGAATGGTTTAAGTTCATCCATATCAGAAAGAGAAGGTGAATCATGCCTCGCAACTTCTGGATGATCACTTGTAATGAAGAAAACTTCCAGATCACTAAACGTCAGGGTTTCGTGTGTCAGGGTCTTAAAGGTCAATACCGGCGTAAAGTACAAAGGGTCGAGATCGGCGATAGGCTGTTGTATTACGTTACTGGTATAAGATGTTTCACTGCTACAGCAACGCTGACTTCTTCTTACCGTGAGGAAGAGACAGTAATATGGCAGAATGAAGGTAAAGCTGACTGGCCGTTTAGAATAGACATTGAGTCGGAAGTGGTTCTAGATGAAGATCAATATATTAACGCAGGTCTCCTAGCTCATAGGTTAGATTACGTTAGGCGATGGCCTCCAGAGAACTGGTATATGGCTTTTCAAGGTAATCTTCATTTACTACCTAAAAACGATTTTTTCTTAATTGAAGAAGAGATGAAAAAGCTTAAGTTTGGCCCAGAGTACAAGCCTCAAATAGAGCCACCTCCTGAGCGGTCGAAGTCCAGAGGTAGAAGAAATCGTGGTGGAAATCGCAATTCCAATAAAGCTGTCGCAGCGAATGCGTCGGGGGAATAGCACGCTATCCCGTTATATGTGAAACCGCTGATTGGAGCTCTTCTATAACTTCTGGGTCAGTTTCTATTGAAAGTTGACCTATCAAGGCTAGTTCTGAGCGCTGGCCTCCGATTTTGCCTAGCGCCCATGCTGAGTGCCCTCTAACTATGGGTGAATCTGATTTCAATGCATATGTTAGGGCAGGGATGGAATCTGGTGATCCTATATTTCCTAGTACTACGCAGGCATTCCTTTGCATACCGTGATATTTAGAACGCATTATTGGAGTTCCGGAGAATTCCTCCCGAAATTCCTCCTCAGACATAGTGAGTATATTAATTAGGTCCAGAGATTGCCTGCTGTTAACTTTGAATAAAGGCTCTCTAGAAAGTTGCGACTTGGTGTTTACGGGACATACGTCTTGACAGATATCACATCCAAACACCCATTCACCGATGGCATCCCGTAACTCAGTAGGGATAGGGCCTCTGTTTTCGATTGTCAGATGGGATATACAACGTGAGTTATCAATGGTGTAAGGATCTGTGATGGCATTGGTGGGACACTGTTCAATACATCTAGTACAGGTGCCGCAATGCTTTTTCAGTGGTAGATCTATCTCTAGATCCAGATCAGTAATGATCTGCCCTAAAAACACCCATGACCCTAATTCTGGGGATAACAGGTTCGTGTTCTTTCCTATCCATCCTATACCGGAGCGACGTGCAACAGATCTGTCTAGCATTGGACCATCGTCAATGTACCATCGTGCATTGAAGTTGTTGCCTAGAATCTTTGTGATGTTATCCACCAATAACTTCATCCTCTTCTTTACTACCCTATGGTAATCTTTGCCCCACGCATACACCGCTACTTTCCCCATAGCTTTATTCTGGGAGTTAGTGTCACGGCTCTGGTAATAATTAATCCCTACCGAAATTATTGATCTTGCTCCTTGCAGTAAAATAGACGGATCTGTTCCTCTGACGACTCTACTTTCGTTGAACCAAGGCAACCCCGCCATTTTGCCTGATTGTATGCGTTCAATTGCTATATCCCTATCTGCGCTAAAAGGTTCTGCTGAGGTTATATTGCACAGATCAAAGTTGAGCTCACTAGCTAAACTCTTAACTATATTTGTCAATTCACTGCTGTTCATATAAGGTTCGGTAACCCTCAGGCTTCAGATGTGGACTCATACTGATTTTGCTAACTAAATGTTTTCACCTTGATATCTACCGTCGTATTTTTGTTGTGTTGGTGAATCTAGCCAAATAAACACGAGCTGCATAACACGAGCATTCTTCTGGATGTTGTACCCGCCGGGATGATAGATATTCATCAATGCTTGAGAGCGTCCGCTGTAGCCAGCGTCCCATACGGCAGTATGTATTGCGACGCCACTCCTTAACAAACTTGATCTCGGGCGTCCGAGGGCCATAAGGTCTACCGGCAGGGATACGATTTCATTGAATGTTATAAGAAAAGAGCCTTGTGGAAGATGCAACCGGTCTTCTTTATCAAATTCTAGGAGTGACGTTTCAGAAGTATTTCTGTCGTTTTGTTCTTTACCGATGCGCCCAGGGGTGTCGAGTGTATGAACGCTGCTTAAAGTAACATCAAAACCATTCGGTTGTATCTGTTCTTCTAGCGATAGATATTCGGCGATCAACGGAGGAGACCCGTTGATGAGACTAAATATAGTTTGATTGCTGAGGGTTCCTGTCATATAAAAACAACCATACTCTTAGTAGTAAAACACCTCGGAGAGATGGCATAGGATGATCTCCGAGGTGTTTTATAACAGGCTTTGTTTTTTGGTTAGTCGTGCATGAAATCTTGTATATCAGCCGGCAGCGGCTCGAACTTAGGTATTTCAGTTACTACAGCTTGCGTTGTAAGTATCATTCCCGCAACGCTTCCGGCATTCTGAAGTGCACTTCTGGTTACTTTTGCTGGGTCGATGACGCCTTTCTGAACGAGATTAGTATATTCTCCGATTTCGGCATCAAATCCCCAATCGTCCTTACCGTCTCTAACATGTTCCAAAACGACTTCTCCAGAGTATCCGGCATTTTGGGCGATTAGCATTAATGGAGCGCCGAGTGCGCTTTTCACGATTTTCACTCCTAAAGCTTCTTCGCCGGTTAGTTGGTTTTCAAGTTGATCAAGCACGTGTTCGGCTCGAACAAGAGTTACTCCCCCGCCTGGGACTATGCCTTCTTCTACGGCAGCCCGTGTAGCTGACAGTGCGTCTTCGGTTCGAGATTTACGCTCGTTTAATTCCGGTTCAGTAGCAGCGCCAACTTTGATTA
The DNA here is from genome assembly GCA_027249445.1 of Dehalococcoidia bacterium. Lineage (GTDB taxonomy): Bacteria > Chloroflexota > Dehalococcoidia > Lucifugimonadales > UBA3495 > UBA3495. The sequence continues at coordinate 15,867 of JAPNTN010000175.1, forward strand.
CAGCTACGCCTCCTGCAAGGGCGGCAAGCCTCTCTTGCAGTTTTTCTCTGTCATAGTCCGAGGTGGTATCTTCTATTTGGACTCGTAATTGTTCGACGCGGCCGTGTATATCGTCTGAAGAACCAGTTCCCTCGACTATAGTGGATTCATCTTTAAGACAGACTATTCTTCTAGCGCTACCCAAATGGTGTAGTTCGACGGAGTCTAGAGATAAGCCAGTGTCACTACTGACCACTGTACCCCCTGTCATTATTGCCAGGTCTTCTAGTAATGCTTTCCTACGGTCGCCAAACCCCGGTGCTTTGATAGCAACACAGCTGATAGTCCCTCTCATTTTGTTAACGACCAGTGTGGATAACGCTTCACCTTCTACATCTTCGGCTATTATCACTAGCGGTTTGCGATCGCCTTGAGCTATTTTTTCCAAGGTTGGTACTATGTCGTTGGCTGCTGATAGTTTTTGGTCAGTTAGTAGAAATCTGGGTTCGTCCAAAACTACTTCCATACGCTGTGCATCGGTTACAAAATGAGGTGATAAGTACCCTCTATCTAATCTCATCCCTTCGACTATTTCCAAGTCGTCTGTGAGGGTTTTGGACTCTTCGATTGTTATCACGCCCTCTCTGCCTACCTTGTCCATAGCTTCAGCGATTAGCTGTGCAATCCCTTCTTCATGAGCTGAGAGTGCAGCGACCTTAGCGACTTGCTCTTGATTTTCTACAGCCGTTGAGATGTTTCTAATCTCAGTAACTACGGCATCGACGGCTTTATCTATTCCTGATTTGAGAAAGACAGGGCTGGCCCCTGAGGCCACGTTCTTAAATCCTTCGTTTACGATTGCTTTTGTTAGCACCACGGAAGTAGTGGTTCCATCACCGACGACGTCATTGGTTTTTGAGGCAGCCTCTTTTACCAGCTGAGCTCCCATGTTTTCGTAGGCGTCTGGTAGGTCTATTTCCTTTGCTACGGTCACTCCGTCACTACATACAACTGGAAGGGCCCAAACACGAGCGAGCAATACGTTTCTGCCGCTGGGTCCCAATGTGAGGCCCACAGCTTTCGCTAGTTCATCTACCCCTCGCATTAAACTGCTTCGCGCTTCTTCGTCAAAAACTAATTGTTTTCCTGCCATAACATGAGCCTCCGAGATTATTCAAATAAGATAGCTATAAGTTTGAAACTACACTATCAGTGTTTATACACAATTCCGACTAACCAATATGCGATAATCTGTATTTCTTGTCAACAGTTTAACACCTTAGCTGAGATTTGTTGCAGTTTTCATCAGTTTGCTCATTGACGAGATAGAAAGTTCTCCAAATCTATAGGTATTCCCCATTTCCTAATAGCAGTTTCAGATATGTATGGGGTAGGGAGGTTCTGTATCTCTATTCCCACTGTAGGATGAATTAATGAAGGTGCTATTTCTAAAAGAGGCACTAACACAAATGCTCTTTCTAGGATGCGAGGATGGGGGATCTGTAGGTCTGGTGATTCCAGTGAAATCACTTGATCTCCATAGAATAAGATGTCGATGTCTAATGAACGTGGGCCGTTTCTAAAGGACGGTTGTCGGCCCGCTAGTGTCTCGATTGATTGGACTAAGGATAGCAAACGTATCGGCTCATGCGATGTGCGAACCCTTATTACGCAGTTTAAAAAATCTGGTTGATTGCTATAACCCCAAGGTTCAGTTTCATATATTGAAGAACAATCTTTTACGACGATATGAGATTGTGCTGATAACATGGATATACCATTAGAAATATTTTCTAATCTGTTACCCAGATTAGAACCGAGCCCTAGGTACACGTTTAATCGGGCCAATTAACTGGCCTCCAATTCTTGACTATTGCATCGGACATTTTTGATACACGGATCATCTCTCGAACGTCGTGGACTCTGATGATGTCTGTGCCATAAGCTATCGATAAAGCTATTGTAGCGGCAGTACCCTCAATACGTTCTTCTACTGGAAGGTCTAGGATTCTTCCGATCGTTGATTTTCTTGATGTCCCGATCAGTAAGGGGGTTTCCAGAACTTTGAATTCGGCTAATCTATTCAATATTTCTAAATTGTCCTCGGCAGTTTTTGCGAAACCTATTCCGGGGTCCAGTATTATCTCTGTGGCCGGTATGCCCTTTTCTATGGCTTGAAGTTTGCAGTTTTCAAGTTTGTTTATGACATCCGATACAACATCTTCGTAATTTGGAGAACGATCATTATGCATAAGGATAATAGGCGCCTTATGCTGGGCGGCTACTGAAAGAATCTTGGGGTCCGCTGTTCCTCCCCATATATCATTGATAACTGATGCTCCTGTGTCTAAACATTCTCTAGCTACTTCTGATTTGTAGGTGTCTATGCTAATAGGTATGTTAACCTTTGCTGCTACTGCACTGACTGCCGGTAGTAGACGATGAAGCTCATCTTCCTGCGTGACAGGTGTGTGCCCTGGCCTGGTAGATTCTGCTCCGATGTCCAGAAAGTCGGCACCTTCAGACTCAAAACGTAGTGCCTGTTCTACTATCTTTGCAATATCAGCATCCAGACCATCACCAGAAAATGAGTCAGGCGTAACGTTGATAATGCCCATCACATAGGTCCGGGTTCCCCATATTATGGATTCGTTATTTGCAACTTTGAGGTCAGCTATTTTTGTCAATTACGTTCCCTAGCACTTAGGTAGTTTGGTGTCTCAATCAATTTTCGCATTGTACACCGCAGCCTATTTATCTTGCACCGTTTGAGCGGTGTTTGCTAGCATGTGGCAAGAGTATATGGAATAAGGATTGGTAATGTCGGAAAACGCTAGAAATATAGACACCAAGATTGATGACCTTAACAAATTGAGAGATCAAGCCCATAAAGGTGGAGGACAAACAAGAATTGATCAGCAGCATGGCCGGGGCAAACTGACGGCTAGAGAGAGGCTGATAGCCTTTATGGATGAAGGCACCTTTCAGGAGATAGATTCTTTTGTCACTCATAGGACAACTGATTTTGGGCTTTCAGATCGACAATTCTTAGGAGATGCGGTAGTTACTGGATACGGTCAGGTGGATGGCAGACAGGTTTTTGCATTTGCTCAGGATTTTACTGTGTTTGGAGGGTCTTTGTCCGAGGTAGTTGGGCTGAAGATTTGTAAGGTTATGGATTTAGCTGGAAAGACGGGTTGTCCAATAGTTGGGCTGAATGATTCGGGAGGAGCTAGGATACAGGAAGGTGCTTCGAGTTTAGCTGCGTACGGAGATATATTCTCCAGAAACACCCTGTACTCAGGGGTAATACCACAAATATCCGTCATATTGGGCCCATCTGCTGGAGGAGCAGTCTATTCTCCAGCCATAACAGATTTTATATTCATGGTTAAAGGGATAGGCCAAATGTATATAACGGGACCTGATGTAGTTAAGGCTGTTACTGGCGAACAGGTTACCCATGAAGAATTAGGTGGAGCTGACCCACATTCGACAAAAAGCGGAGTTGCTCACTTTGTGTCCAATAGTGAAGCGGACTGTCTTGATGACGTAAGAAGGCTTTTGGGATTTTTGCCTTCAAATAATCTTTCGGACCCACCGCAATATGATGTTGATACCATACAATCTGATCCTGAACTACGGTATATCGTTCCAGACGAAGCTAATAGACCTTACGATATTAGAACAGTGATTAATAGGATTGTAGATGACTCTGATTTTATGGAAGTCCAGACCGATTATGCCCAGAATGTTGTTGTGGGATTAGCTAGGATGAACGGTTCAACTGTTGGGATAGTGGGCAATCAGCCAGCTTACCTAGCGGGAGTCTTGGATATAGATGCGTCTTCGAAAGCCGCTAGATTTGTTAGATTCTGTGACTGTTTCAATATACCTTTAGTTACCTTAGTAGATGTGCCTGGGTTTATGCCGGGTGTTGATCAGGAATACGGAGGGATTATAAGGCACGGGGCAAAATTGATTTACGCCTACGCTGAGGCTACTGTCCCTAAAATAACCGTTATATTGCGGAAGTCTTATGGTGGCGCTTATATCGTTATGAGTAGTAAGCATCTGCGGTCCGATATCAATCTAGCATGGCCTTCAGCAGAAATAGCCGTTATGGGACCCGATGGTGCGGTTAATATAATATATCGTGATGAAATCTCAAAGTCCGATGATCCCGAAGCAACTAGACGAGAGTTGGTAGAAGACTATCAAGACCGATTTACCAATCCCTATACAGCCGCTAACAGAGGCTACCTTGACGATGTAATTGATCCTGCGGATACGCGGATACGCGTTATAGATGCCCTGAACATGTTAGCTAGTAAGAGGGAAACGTTACCTTCTAAGAAACATGGTAATATCCCATTATAGATAATAACGATTTATAAATCACTGTTATACTGGCCACTACTACTAACACATACTTATATAGTGACGGGATTGGTCATGCAATTTGGAATTTTTGATCAGCTACCTCGTGGTGATGGGCAAAACTCAAGTAACAGGTATCGTGAATTTATAGAACAGTGTACGGTAGCCGACAAAGTGGGATTCGATTCAGTGTGGATGGCCGAATACCATTTCAATCCCAGATTCTCTGTAATGCCTTCACCTTTACTAGTAGGATCTGCTGTAGCCCAGTGTACCAGTAATATTCGTATCGGCACGGCGGTCAATCTACTACCACTTCATAACCCAGTACGTTTGGCGGAAGAAGTCGCAACTCTAGATATAATTTCAGGCGGTAGAGTGTTATTTGGTGTTGGTAGAGGTTCTAATCCAGAGCACTATTCTGGTCTGAGTGTGGAGGTTGACGAGGCAAGATCCAGATTTCTAGAGGGGTTGCAATTAGTTAAGGCCGCGTGGGCTGATGAAAATGTGAGTCATAAAGGCCAGTATTACGATATCCAGAATCTGGCTGTAGAGCCTAAGCCTATTCAGAGACCGCATCCACCAATCTATATTGCTGCTAACAGTGTTGATACATTTCCAATGGTAGGAGAACTCGGACATAATATTCTTGTTACCCCATTAATTATCGGAACACAAGGTGTAGTAGAGAATCTTTCCGTGTATAGAAATTCTCTTGCAGAAAGTGGACATAGTATTGAAAACGTTAAGATAATCCCTACCCTAGCAGCCTGCGTGTCAGAAAATCGTAATAAAGCTAAGACTCTGTTAGGAGCTACTATAGATAATTATTTAAATGTGTTGAAGTCAGGACAATCACGGCGATCTAGCCGTGCTCTAGAGCTGACTTCAGAGTCGATACTTAATGATTACGCTATCGTTGGTGACCCCAAAGAATGTATAGATCGTATTGAGGAGCTAAGGGAGTCAATGGGATGCCAGGGGGTCTTGTTCTGGCAGAATATTGGTGGGTTGATTCCTCATGAAGATTTGAAACGTTCAATGGAATTGTTCTCCGATAAAGTTTTACCCCATTTTAGGTAGAGTCAACTTGCACGCAGTGTAATTGATATGTGATTCGAAAGGTGAATATATGACTCTATTTGACCATGCACGAGAGTTGATGAATCGAAGCATTGCCCCTTTGCCGGAGCGCATGCGCCCTCAAACGTTTGATGATTTAGTTGGTCAAGAACATATTTTAGGTCAAGGCAAGATATTGCGATCTGCTATAGATGCGGATAGATTGCCATCTATAATTTTGTGGGGACCTCCAGGGACCGGTAAAACTAGTCTGGCTCGTCTAATAGCTAGTGTTACTAAATCCCATTTTGAGGCCTTGAGCGCGGTAACATCCGGAGTGGCGGATTTACGAAGACTTATAGGTGAATCAAGAGATAGGCTTTCTATGTATGGCACAAAGACAGTCTTATTTATTGATGAGATACATAGATTCAATAAATCTCAGCAAGACGTGATATTACCTCATGTAGAAGATGGGACTGTAACACTTGTGGGTGCAACGACTGAGAATCCTTCTTTCGAGGTTAATGCTCCCTTGTTGTCCCGGTGCAGGGTATTTACTCTCTTAGCGCTGGATACTCAATCTGTTGAAATACTTGTGCGCAGAGCGCTGGTTGATAGTGAACGTGGCCTAGGAATCATGAAAGCGCAGGTCTCAGACGAGGCCATCCAACATCTTCTTAGTTATTCGAACGGTGATGCTCGAGTTGCATTAAACGCGTTGGAAATAGCAGTAACCAGTTCTTCTGAAAATGAGGATGGTTCGAGATTTATCGATGCTGATGCGATGTCTGAGGCTCTACAACATCGCTCCGCCAATTACGATAAATCAGGGGATTCACACTATGACACTATTTCGGCCTTTATTAAATCTATAAGAGGATCTTCCCCTGACGGAGCACTGTATTGGCTTGCTCGAATGATTGATGCTGGCGAAGACCCTACGTTTATAGCTCGGCGTTTGGTGATTTCAGCGGCTGAAGACGTAGGGCTAGCTGATCCGAATGCTTTAGTAATTGCCACTGCCGCTCAGCAGGCGCTTCACCTTATAGGGATGCCAGAAGGTAGGATTATTCTTGCCGAGGCAACGGTCTATTTGGCTTCAGCTGCCAAAAGTAACTCTGCCTATGCTGGATTAGAAAAAGCGCTGGAGGACGTCAGGAATTTACCTTCTTACCCAGTTCCAATGCATCTTAGGAATGCGGTTACAGGATTAATGAGAGATTTGGGATATGGCCGTGAATATAGATACGCCCATGATTATGCCGAAAACTTTGTTGAACAAACCTACTTGCCGGAAAATGTATCAGATGCTAGTTATTATCAGCCATCTGAAAATGGGGATGAACATGCCAAGGCCATTCGGTTGCGTCGTCTTTGGGAAGAAAATTCCGAGTCAAGATAGCGCTTTGATCATATCTACTGAAGTTACTACATCAGCTTGCCTCGGGAAGATTTTCTCCATTAAGAAATTATGTACTTCAGGGTCCGTATCAGCGCAGCAGTCTTCTACTATTATTATGCTGTAATCTGAATCGGCTGCGAACCTGGTTGTGGACAATACTACTCCGCTGGTTGCGTAGCCCAGAATTATTATGGTGTTGATCTGGTTGGCCCTGAGAGTCATATCCAAATCTGTCCCATATAAAGCGTTTACCCTGTGTTTCCCGACAACAACTTCTCCGTCTATCGGAGATACCCCTGGGTGAATCACTTCAATTGGATCGGACACCGCTGGTTGACCAGAGTTTTTTCGCTGACTGAAAGTCTTGTTCCGGTCGCTTATTTCTATATAACCTGGTCGAAATACCGTGGCAGAGTAACAGATTAGCATCCCCGATTGTCTTGCGGCTTTCTGCAATTTTTGAGTGTTGTCCAAAACGTTTCTTTCAATAGAATGAGGTATTGTTCCCATCATATCTTTGTAGAAATCCGCGATTATTAGTGCGGTGGAACTAATATTGATTCTGCCGTCTGTCATTAGATTGGCTGGCCTCCATGTATTAGTATTAATAGTACTGTTATTTGGAGTTTGATCCTAAAGTATCGACAACTTTGGATGTGGCTGCCAGAGCTTTTTCAATATCAGAGCCAGTTATATGGCGGTGGGTTACCATGCGTATAGAGCTAGGGCCTGGTGAGCTAACCAAGACGTCCTGCTCCTTTAATGCGTTTATTACTTCTGCTGCGGGACCAACTGAAGGGTCTATATCAAAGATCACGATGTTGGTGCTTATGGTTTCCGGGTCCACACTGAGCCCCTTGATGTTAGCTATACCAGCGGCCAGCTGTCTTGCGTTGGCATGGTCATCCGCGAGGCGATCGATCATATTATCTAATGCGACCAATCCTGCTGCCGCCAAAACTCCCGCCTGGCGCATCCCGCCGCCTACCATTTTTCTCCATCTCAGGGCTTCCTGAATAAATTCTTTGGAGCCACAGAGGACTGATCCTACCGGACAGCTCAGTGCCTTAGATAAACAAAACGAGACATCATCGACATCCTTTGTAAGCTCAGTGACCGGAACTTCTAGAGCAATTGCTGCGTTAAAAAGCCTAGCACCGTCGAGATGAACTTTTGCATCAGCAGAATGCGCGATGTTAGCAATTTCTGCGGTCTGACTGGGTGTGAGTACTCCGCCGCTGCAGCGATTGTGAGTATTCTCCAAGCACACTAGTGTCCCTGGAGCAGTGTGTATGTTACCTTTTGGGCGTATTGATGAAGCGAGTTCGTCAGGATTAATTTGTCCCTGGTCTCCATTAGAGATGAGCCGTATTTGGACTCCTGCTAGCCCAGAGGCACCACCAGATTCATTCCAAAATATGTGGGCTTGGTCACCCATGATAACTTCATCACCTCGGTCACAGTGCGCCAGTATAGCTACCAAGTTACTCATGGTTCCACTCGCCATAAGTAAACCAGCTTCCTTGCCTAGCAGGGCCGCCGCTTTTTCTTGGAGAAGGTTAATAGATGGGTCTTCTCCATATACGTCGTCTCCAACTTCTGATTGGGCCATTGCGTTGCGCATTTCCTCGGTTGGTTTAGTGACTGTATCGCTTCTTAAATCTATCAAACTAATACTTCCTTACATAGACCAAGCATAGACCAAAATAGTCGGACCATCTGTGATCTGGTGAATAAAGATTGCGGCACATTCTATCAGGAATCCTTGCTAAACACTACCGAGTGTGATTAAGATTGGTGTAATCAGATAGGAGCGGTTTTATGCGTCAAAGTGCGGTTTCTTTTGAGGCAAATGGGCTTAAATTTGAAGGAATATTGTCTACTCCCGATGACCTGACCGGAAATATCCCTGGAGTAGTCGTGTGTCATCCTCACCCTTTGTTTGGTGGCAACATGCACAATAATGTGGTATCCGCCGTAACTTATCATCTTTCTACGGTGGGGATCGCGTCGTTGAAATTTAATTTTAGAGGGGTAGGAAACAGCGAGGGAGAGCACTCTAAAGGAGATCTGGAGTATCAAGAAGTAGTAGCAGCGCAAAAGATGCTTTCCGAATGGCCAGGGATAAATTCTACGAATATCGGTATTGTAGGCTACTCATTCGGCACGCGGGTCATATTAAGGCATCCAGAATTGCAAGAGTTTCCGAGAGCTTTTGCCTTTATATCTCCCTCAATAGAGGCGCTAGAGGAATCGACTTTAAAAAATGATAACAGGCCTAAGTTTGTCATATCAGGTACAAAGGATAAGTTACTCCAGGCCAATAGATTGACTGAAGTATTAAATCAATTTGTGCATCCTCCTATAATAAACTCTGTAGAAGGGGCAGACCATTTCTGGGCAAATATGGAGGATTTGGCGGTAGAACCAGTTTCTATGTTTTTTCATGAAAATCTTACCTAATATGTTAAGACTCAAAAGGAATGGGATGCCCACCTCTTCAGCCTATCACTGGGCAGTTGCTCAAGGTGCCGGTGTGGTCTTGGCTCTAGACCAATTTACTAAATATTTAGTTCAACACTTCATCCCGTGTGATTCCGGTATGATTTGTAGGGTTTCAATACCCCCAGAAGGGTTCGCTCGCATTACGCACATACACAACACAGGGAGCATATTTGGGCTTTTTTCAGGTAATAACCTCCCATTGATTTTTGTATCTTTTGTTGGGGTATGTGTGCTGTTATACATATACAAGAGCCAAATAAAACCTAGTAATTGGTTTAGGTTGAGCATAGCATTGCAAATAGGCGGAGCGTTGGGAAATGTTACGGACCGTATCCGCATAGGGCATGTTACTGATTTCATCGATATAGGGGTATCTTCTTGGAGATGGCCAGCTTTCAATATTGCTGATGCATCAATCATTACCGGCTTATGTCTCTTGGTGTGGACGATTTTATTAGCGGAACGCGAATACCATGATGATCACGATCAGGAATCGGTATAATTTATCTGACCACATATGTTGGGTTTGTAGCAGACACAGTTTTACTTATGTATTTATTCCTATAAAGTTTTAGAGCTGCTATTGTGGATATTATGGATCAACAATATCTAGTTAATGAGTCTGGAAAAAGAGTAGACGCTTTTCTTGCGGACCAAGAAAAGGCTACTACTCGAAGCAGGCTACAGGCTTTGATTGATTCTGGGCATGTGACTGTAAACGGATCTTCCGTAAAGCCTTCATACAAAGTGAAATCAGGGGACATAGTACAAATTGTTATGCCTGAACCTAGCCCCGTAGATATCCTTCCGCAGGATATCCCGATTGCTTTTATTTATCAGGATGAGCATATAGCGGTTGTTGATAAACCTCATGGTCTTCCTGTTCACCCCGGGCCGGGGCATCCAGATGGTACTCTGGTTAACGCGCTTCTAGCACATTGCCCTGATATAGCAGGTGTTGGAGGAGAAATACGGCCAGGCATAGTGCACCGTTTAGACAAAGATACTTCAGGCCTTATCATGGTTGCCAAAACGCACGATGCCCATCAGAGTCTAGCAGCTCAAATTAGTAGTAGAAACGTCGATAAGGGATATCTAGCTTTGTGCAAAGGTTTGCTAGATAGCGATGAAGGCATAATCGATGCACCAATAGGAAGAGACCCGTATAACAGGAAACGAATGGCAGTCGTAGAAAACGGACGGCATGCTAAGACCATTTACACTGTATTGGACCGCTTGGAAGGTTATACATATTTAGGTATAAAGCTGGAGACCGGTAGGACTCACCAGATTAGAGTTCATATGGCCTACCTTAACCATCCACTAGTTGGAGATACTGTATATGGTAGGAGTAGTAATATTGTTTCACGGCATTTCCTCCACGCACATTACTTAGCATTTCGACACCCGGTTACAGGGGAACCAATCGAATTTCAGTCCACTCTGCCAAAAGACTTGTCAGATGCCTTGGAATCTATAACGCTGAAGTAGGTGTTATAGCTCCACATGTGACTCAGATTCAGGTAGTGGTCATATGCTAGAATGTCCGCAGGTGCTTCTCCGCTTGAGTGCGCCCACTAAATTGATAGGATTTTGTAAATAGTTCTGATGGCCACTCCAGATAATCCGGCACCTGATTTTATCAGGAACATAATCTCTCACGATATTAGCTCAGGAAAGTGTGATTCATCGATTATTACACGTTTTCCTCCGGAGCCAAATGGATATCTTCATATTGGACATGCTAAATCCATCTGTCTTAATTTTGGTGTTGCGAACGAATATGGGGGCATTTGTCACTTGAGGTTTGACGACACTAATCCTGCTCGAGAAGATGTTGAGTATGTTGAATCAATCAAAACGGATGTTAAATGGTTAGGATATGACTGGCAGGATCATTTATATTTCGCTTCTGATTATTTTGATCAACTTTACGACTTTGCGGTTGCGTTGATACAAAAAGGATTGGCGTATGTGGATAGCCTGCAAGCTGATGATATTCGGAGATATCGAGGGACTCTCACAGAGCCAGGACAAGAAAGCCCATATCGTGGTCGATCGGTTGAAGATAATCTAGCTCTGTTCGAACAAATGAAGAATGGAGAATTTGAGGATGGGGCCCATGTTCTTCGAGCCAAGATAGATATGGCGTCACCAAACTTGAATCTTCGCGACCCGACCTTATACAGGATACGTAAAGTACCACATCACAGAACTGGGGATACATGGAAAATATATCCAATGTATGATTTCGCTCATAGTTTGTCTGATTCTATAGAGAGAGTCACTCATTCATTGTGCACCTTGGAGTTTGAAGATCATCGCCCCTTATACGATTGGTTTCTAGATGTTTTGAAGGTACATCATTCTCAACAAATTGAGTTTGCTCGACTTAACTTGAGTAATACGGTAATGAGTAAACGGCTATTGAGGGATCTGGTGGAGAATAAACATGTTAGCGGCTGGGATGATCCTAGAATGCCTACCATATCTGGCCTCAGAAGGAGAGGATATACTCCAGAAGCCATAAGAATGTTTTGCCATGAGATAGGTATCGCTAAACGAGATACTGAGGTCGAATTAGCTCTACTCGAACATTGCCTTAGAACTAATCTAAATATTACAGCTCCTCGAGTGATGGGCGTTCTTGATCCCGTAAAAATTGTTTTGATTAATTATCCTGAAGATCTAGTAGAGGAATTTGATGCTATAAATAACCCCGAAGACGCTTCCATGGGGACTCGTAAGGTTCCATTTTCTAGGGAGCTTTTTATAGAACGTAATGATTTTATGGAGAATCCTTCGTCTAAATTCTTTAGGTTGGCTCCCGGCAAGGAAGTTCGGCTTAGATCTGCGTATTACATAACGTGTGTTGACATAATTAAAAACTCAGAAGGTCGGATAATGGAAATCCAATGCACGTACGACCCTGACTCCCGGGGTGGATCATCTCCGGATGGGCGTAGGGTCAGAGGAACGCTACATTGGGTATCCGCAAAGCATGCAATAAAGGCTGAAATACGACTTTACGATAATTTATTTGCCAATAAAGATGATGGAGATGATGGTGGGCTACTGTCTGATAAGCTTAATCCGGATTCTCTTAAGGTATTGACTGAATGCTACGTAGAGCCGAGTTTGGAAGGATCATCCCAAGGTGTTACATATCAGTTTGAAAGGCAAGGATATTTTTGTTTGGATTATATTGATTCTACACCAGGGCAATTGGTTTTTAACCGGACAGTATCACTTAGGGATACTTGGTCCAAAATAAATAAATCCTGACATTATTGTGATGTTTTTGAATAAGGTCTTGAACTAGAGTATGGAAATGAGGAAGACTCCTTTATCAGAAAAGATTATCGATTCTAATGGGTTGTCCATTAGGTGTATGGTCTGGGGAGAGCCTGATGCACCTCCGGTGTTAGCTTTGCACGGTCTAGCTTCTTCAGCAAATTGGTATGATCTGATTGCTCCCGATCTCGCAAGAGATTTTAAGGTAATTGCTCCAGACCAACGTGGTCATGGTAAGACGACTCAGGCTACCGAGGGCTATGACTGGAAGACTCTGGCCATAGATATGGTCCAACTTTTGGACGTTCTAGATATATCTACAATCGGTGTGTTAGGGCATTCTTGGGGAGCAACTGTTGCTGCAGGACTTGCTTATCTGCATCCGGAACGAATTAGTAGCTTGACTATGATAGATGGTGGATTTGGTCGGATTGGTTCTTCTGAGATAAGCGATTGGGAAACTGTTAAACAAAATACATTTCCTAGAGATGTATCTGGGACTAGAAGTGAATTGCTGCGTAGAATGAGCGAACAACTTGCTTGCTGTTGGAACGCTGATATAGAACGCATAGTACAGACGATGGTCTGGGAAGACGATTGCGGCCAAATGCATGATATTTTGCATCCAGATAATCACATTCAAGTTATGAAAGCAATGTGGGAAGAACCTGCATCCTCAATGTGGCCAAATATTAAGTGTCCTACGCTATTGGTGCCGGCAGGACCACTACCTATGAAACGACACCTGGAAAGATTTTGGAACAAGCAGAGCCGAGTAGCGGTTGCATCTAGTACTATTTCTAACTGCAAAGTACACTGGATTCAGAATACGATTCACGATATTGGGTATCACAGACCAGAATATCTATCAAATGTCATACGGGCATTTTTAAATAATAATTTATGATAAATTGTGCTGTGGCGCATGCGAATTAGTTCAGAGGATATATGAGCAAACAAGTTAGGGTCAGATATGCACCAAGCCCGACAGGCCATCCTCATATTGGTAATATTAGAACTGCACTATTTAATTGGTTGTTTGCAAGACGGAACAACGGGAAATTTATAGTGAGAGTTGAAGATACCGATCAAGAAAGGTTAGTCCCTGGAGCTGTGGATAGCATATTGGAGGGACTCCAGTGGCTTGGCATTGACTGGGACGAAGGTCCTCAGGTAGGTGGTGATTTTGGGTCTTATTATCAATCTGAAAGGTTAGGTCACTATAGTGACGCTGCCAATACTTTAATAAATACAGGCTATGCGTATCGTTGCTATTGCACTAGAGAGAGGCTTTCTGATCTTAGGGAATCTCAGAAAGCTAATAAACAGTCTATAGGCTATGATGGTCATTGTAGGAGTCTGGCTGTTAGTGATATCAATGAGCTAGACAGTTCAGGGGCGAGTTACGTTGTTAGGTTCAAGATGCCCTTAGATGGAACGACTAGCGTTAATGATATTATTCGTGGAGAAGTTGAATGGCAAAATCATCTACTAGATGATTTTGTTTTGCTGAAATCTGATGGATTCCCAACATATCATCTTGCTGTGGTTGTTGATGATAATCTGATGGATATTAGCCATGTTCTGAGAGCAGAAGAGTGGTTGTCGAGTACTCCTCGTCATCTTTTAATATATCAAGCACTGGGTTTTACTCCACCCAAATTCGGGCATTTACCAATGATTTTGGGACCTGATAAATCCAAACTCTCAAAGAGACATGGCGCGACATCAATTTTGGAGTACCGAGATGAAGGATATCTCCCTGACGCTCTTAAGAATTTTATGGTGTTACTAGGTTGGTCTCTTGATGACCATAGTGACGTAATACCTTTAGAAACGATTAAGAATGAGTTTAGTCTCGATAGAGTTGGTAAGCCTGCGTCTATATTTGATATAGAGCGTCTCCAATGGATGAACGGGGTATACATAAGGGATCTTGCTGATGAGAATCTGGCTGACTTGATGCTACCGTTCATTGTCGGTGATACTGAGTCATGTATAGATAGAGATTATCTATTAAGAGTCGTGCCCCTTATAAAAGAACGTATGAAGACGTTAGTGGAATCTAAAGACATTACGTCCTATTTCTTCGACTCTGATGTGGGTTGCAGTAAAATCCAGATAATCCAGAAAGGTATGGATTCACTTCAAACTAGTGCTGCTCTCGAGAATATTATTTCCGCAGTTAAAAAGTTAGATCCTTACGTATCTGCAAATATTGAAGAAGTTTTACGGGCGGCTTGTGCTGAGTCGGATTTAAAACCAAGAGAATTTTTCGGTCTCATAAGAAGCGCAGTTACTGGCAGAGATGCGACACCTCCATTGTTTGAATTGATGGAGGTCTTGGGAAAGGATTCTACCCTGTTGCGTTTAGACAAAGCCCTTTCATTACTCTAACTATTGTTTGGAACAATCTTCATTTAACTAAACTTCCGGGCAAATTACTACGAAATTAAGCCAATTTTCGACTTTTTTTTAAAAAATATCAAAAATTGGCTTAAAACTGCCTTGACAATACCCCGAAGAGCACCTGTTATATTACAGCTTAGTTACCATAACTAATAATTTAACGATCCTATTTCGGGATGCTTGTTAATATGGTAGCGAGGTTGGGATTAATAAACAACCGAATTAGAGTACAGGTTTTGAGCAGTTTCTAGGAGGTGTCAGTTACTAACATGATGTCAACATCTGTAAAAATACTGAGTGATGGTGTGGTGAAGTTTGACGGCGGGTCGGTATTTGGCCAGGTGCCGAAGGTTGCCTGGGAAAATAGTGTTAGTACAGACCGAAAGAACCGTATAACCATGGGCCTGAATTGTATGTTGCTTCAGGTCTGCGGAAAGAATGTGTTGGTCGATGTAGGTGTCGGACCCAAAGACAATGATAAAGATAAGGAAACGTATGGTTTGGTTCCAAGCCGACTGTTGAAAGGACTTAAGAGCGCAGGGCTAACACCTAAAGATATAGATTCTGTTATCTTAACGCATTTGCATTTTGACCATTGTGGCGGATCTACGCGACTAGATCGGGCTGGAAATATAGTCCCGACGTTCCCGAAAGCGACTTATTACATCCAAAGATCCTGTTGGGAAGATGCGCAGAACCCAAATGAAAGGTGCTCAGCTTTCCACAGAGAAGAAAATTTCATGCCCATAGAAGAAAAATCTCAACTGGAATTGCTCGATGGCGATACGGAGATTCTGCCAGGGTTAAATCTTGTCGTCACAGATGGACATGCTATTGGTCATCAGATGGTGCTATTTAATCATGGAGGTGAAAGAGTAGTGTTTCTGGGCGATATCGTCCCTACTCATCACCATTTGAACTTGCCGGTGATATCCGCATTTTCGTTTTCGCCTGAAGAAACTCTTCAAAGGAAAAAGGAGATTCTGTCAGAGGCTGAACAGCAAGGATGGCTGATAGTCTTCTCGCATGGTACCGATACTAAGGCAGGGTATTTAGAGAGAAGGGGTAATACGACGTATTTAAGACCAGTAGAGTTATAGGGAGCATTATTCTTTTTATCCTCCTCTTGTGTGTGGATGGGTGGGGAGGTGCCGCGGTGGCCTGAATCAGCAGGCCACCGCATTTTTATTTAACGTATTATTGCCCAAACGCAGTCGTCTTCTAGCGACTGTAATTCAGCCTCTGTTATCGTATTACGTATATTGCGATCAGTTTTCGTCTGAACCCTAATATAATTTTCAGTTATACCTTTCCAATACGATTCTTTGTTACTAAATTTGCGACTTTCCCATAAAACTTTTTGATTAGTGTGCAGGAATTTATTTCTGAAGTTCGTAAAACTATCTTTGACTATTTCATTAAGAGCTGTGACTCTTTCTTTCTTTGCGATAGACGATACGTGCTCTTCCAGATAAGTTGCACTCGTACCGGGACGCTTAGAATACGGAAATATGTGAAGATTGCTGAAAGAAGTCCTAGAGACTAATTTCAAGGTCTCATTGAAATCAGAGTCAGTTTCGCCAGGGAAGCCGACTATTAGGTCTCCTGTTATCGCGACATTTGGTATGTTATCTCTAATGAACTCTACGCTTCGAGAGAACTGGTCGGTTGTATATCTCCTTCGCATAGAGTTGAGGATTCTATCACATCCGTTCTGTAAAGGTATGTGGAAG
>JAPNTN010000176.1:0-3080 GCA_027249445.1 Dehalococcoidia bacterium
TTCGTCCGCTCTGCCACCTCTCCGAACTCAAGCCAGAATATATCTGTTTGGAGTTGTTTTCAAGTTGGTAGTAGATAAAGTTTATCGTCGTTTAGAGATTGATAGGGGTTGTCAATTGACGTCTATCTTACGTAAATCGTAATATGTATTATCAGAGTTTGACCAGTTATTAGGAAATTTAGGGTGCGAAAGCGTATTCTGGAGATAAAATGACCAGACAAGAAATAGCTGCTCTGTTACGTCAAGGGCGGATCAGGGTAACACCGCAACGATTAGCAATATCCGAGGCGGTTTTGAATTCACGAGATCACCCTTCGGTACAGCAGATATATGAGAGAGTGAAGGACCATTTTCCTTCAATGACTTTGGCGACGATATACTCAACATTGGATGTATTGGAGAATAGTGGGCTTATACAAGAACTTCCATTCCCCCAGTTTTCTAGGTATGAATCAAATCTGGAGCCACATGTGAATTTGGTTTGTGTAAAATGTGGCGCTGTTACTGATGCTGATATAGGGCATGATTCTGTGGTGACTCTCAAAAATCAGATCGCAGGTGAGTCCAGGTTCAAAGTTGGATGGCAGAGAGTGGATTTTCACGGTTGGTGTAGTAATTGTGCTACCAAGAATAGCCCCGCGACTACTGTAATTTAATACTATAAATCCTCGGTCGACACTGGTTTGGGAAGTCATAATCTCCTGGGTTTTCTAGTGAGGTATTAATGATTGAAGATATTGTTGGTATTACATTCTGGACCGATGATCTTTCTAGAATGTTCCAGTTTTACAATGACATATTAAGATTGCCTTTGCACTCAGAGCATGAGGGGTTTATTGCTTTTCAGGTTGGAGAACTTAGGCTCAATATCGGCAAGCATGCGGAAGTAAATGAACGTTCTAAGGATCCGTATAGAATTATGGCTAATTTTTCTGTTAGTGATCTTATATCTACTCATAGGGATATGACGAATCAGGGAGTGCAATTCATAAGGGAGCCTGAAAAAGAAAGTTGGGGCGGAATGGTAGCGACCTTTTTAGATCCAGATGGGAATATATTGCAGCTTTTGGAATTTCCTTCTTGTTAATTCGTCAAACTTAATGGTCTGCTTCTTAGGTTATAAACATTGCATCTCCGAATGAGTAAAACCGATACTTCTGTCTGATAGCTTCACTGTAAACTTGTTTTATTTGGTTATGCGATGCAAATGCTGACACTAGCATCAGTAATGTTGATTTGGGCAAATGAAAATTGGTCACCATAGCATCGACGCATTTGAATTTGTGTCCCGGCAGTATGAAGATATTGGCGTCGCCACTTGCAGCCTCAATGATCTTGGAACCGGATTGAATCATGTTATCTCCCAGTTGCTCGAGTACCCTGACAGATGTGGTGCCGACAGCTATGATTCTTCGGTTCTCTTCTTTCGCGTTGTTCAGTATGGCGGCAGTGGGCTGATCTACTTCGTAGTATTCAGTATGTATATGATGATCCATTGGATTGTCTTCTTGGACTGGCCTGAAAGTGTCTAATCCTACATGTAGTGTTACGTAGGCAGTCAGTACACCTAGATTTTCTATATCTTTCATCGTGTTATGACTAAAATGTAGTCCTGCTGTTGGAGCAGCAACACTTCCGGTCTCTTTTGCGTACACTGTTTGATATCTTGCGGGGTCCTCTAGCTTTTCATGTATGTATGGGGGTAAAGGCATATGCCCGAGTGTATCTATGTAATTTTCGGTAGACATTCGGATCGTTTTAATTCCGTGCATGTCTGACTCCGTTACTTCTATTTGAATCCCAGACCTCTGTCCTTCCTTATCCAGGATCGAAATAGATGTTCCGGGTCTAAGACGTCTCCCTGGTCGGGCTAACGCTTGCCATATCGAATGTTTGACCTTGCGCAATAGTAATATTTCTACTTTTCCATTTGTGTCATCTCTAACGCCATAGAATCTAGCCGGTATGACCTTGCTTTGATTAAATACCATCACGTCTCCTTCGCGGAGATATTCAGTAATGTTATTAAAGGTTTCATGTACGAGGCTATTGCTAGTACGATTTACTATTAGTAATCGAGATGCACTTCTATCTATGAGTGGGGTCTGAGCTATTAATTCTTCGGGAAGATGATAATCAAAGTCGTTGGTCAACATGCAATCACCATAGATGAATGTTTTGATCTACTAAGGCAAATTGCGCACACGGGCAAACAATAATAAGCATAATATACCCAGTGCTATGCCAGTTATTCCCATCACTAGGAAAGCCCACTGCACTGACGTTATTCCGGCTATCCACCCCACAATCAAACACGACGGTACTAGAAACGCGCGGCCATATTCTTGCAAGCTGGTTACTCGAGCCCTGTACTGATCGGGGACTAATGTTTGGATTAACGTACCATTTGTGGTTCTAAATATGCATTGGCTAAATGACAAGATTCCCAACATCGTTAACGCAAGTATAAAGGTTCCTGAGAATCCGACGAATATAACGAATATGGAACTAATAATAACCGTAATTAGAACCATATATCCTTTCTTAAATGGAAATCCTATAGATGATAACATCAGGGCGCAAAATAAACCGCCCGCCCCAGTCATTGCCAATAAATATCCCCCTACATCGGCGCCCTCCATTAATACATCCGCTGTGAAAACTGGTAGCAGAAACATGAATGGCTGCAGTACCACGTTTGGTATTAGGCTTAGTAATACTAAGAGCAAAATAGCTCTATTGTCCTTCCAAACATATATAAGGCCGTCTATTAAAAATTTTACAACGTTGGTTTCTTTCTTGTTTGAACCATCATTGTTTGCAAAAGGTGTCCGCATAGGTATGAAGAAGAGAACCGTACCGACGTAAAGCAGTGCCTCGAATGTAAAATTCCAGAAAAACCCCAAACTCGCTATTAGGATACCGCCTATGAATGGGCCGATAGCTCGAGTACCAGTAATTGTCAAGACATTTGTAGCGAAAGCATTGCCGATATCTTTGTGCTCGACGGTATTGGCGATTAATACGTGCCTCATTGGCTTGGTTACAGTAAAAGTAGTCCCGCTAATTAATACATATGC
>JAPNTN010000177.1:0-10338 GCA_027249445.1 Dehalococcoidia bacterium
AATGATCGTGCATCATTTATCAAGAAGCTCAATATGCCACGAGACTGGTCTAAAGTTGTGAATGACGTTGGGTTAATTGAATCGCGTAGTGATAATCTGACTAAATCTAATATAACTAATTCAGAGATATTTATTTTATTGGAAAATATTGGAGATGATGCAATTTTAGGGTATTTGGAAATTACTGAGTCGGATACCCTTTGGGGAGTGCTACTGCGTTATATTTCTCGCATCAAGGACACTCAAACTATGCTCAATGGTTCGGATTTGCGAGATATGGGATTAGATAATGGCCCAGATATTGGTTACATCCTGAGGGTATTGCTGTTAAAGAGACTGGATGGAGAAATTGCTTCAGAACATGATGAGCGTTCCTTCGTTGAGTTTTGGATGAGTCAAGTGAGTCCCCATGACGAATGAAGATAATGAGGCTGACCTTGAGGTGTGTGTTATATGCGGCGTTAGTTTAGATGGAATACACGAGACCTCATGCCAGATGTGTGGAGGTAAATTTCATTACCCATGGAGTGTAGACAGTACCGCATCGATTTGTGGTCAATTAGCAAGCCATCCTGAGGCATTAGCTATCGTGTTTTTGTGTAATGACTGTATCGAAAACCGATCTTAACATGACGTGTAACTTAGTTAGTACATACAATTAATAAACTTGGAGTAGTAGAAATATGAAAGCTGTATACATAGAGTCCCATGGAGACCGGGACGTATTGGTTTATGGCGACAGGCCGGAACCTAGCGTTCGCCCAACAGAAGTAAAAATCAGGGTGAGAGCAGCAGCTTTAAATAGATTGGACCTATACACTCGTGAGGGCGGCAGAGGTCTTAGTAGAGAATTCCCACCCCCTTTGATATTAGGGGGTGATTGCTCCGGTGACGTCGTTGAATTGGGAGAAAAGGTGACAGGGGTTAGTGTGGGCGACCGAGTAGTTGTCAATCCATTAATCGACGTGAATCTATTAGGAGGAACTTCTCCAAGTGCGCCTGCTGCGCCACAATTCATGGGTACAGCGATAGACGGTAGTTATGCTGAGTATGTGTCTGTTCCTGCTGTCAATGTTCATGTGTTGACCGATAATGTCTCGTATGAACAGGCCGCAGCAGTGCCTACAACCTACTTGCCTGTATGGAATATGATGGTCCGTCGAGCACAACTTAAACCTTGGGAAACTGTTTTAGTGCTTTCCGCTTCGGCAGGTGTTGGCACGGCAGCAGTACAGGTAGCTAAACAAGTAGTCGGAGCCCGTGTTATAGCTACAACTAGTACACCTGAGAAAGTTAAACAGGCTCTTTTATTGGGAGCGGATGAAGTCATCAATTACCACGAGATAGACATTGCGGAATCTGTTAAATCTCTTACGGATGGACAAGGCGTTGATCTTCTAGTGGACCATGTTGGTGCAGATTTTTTCAAAGCAGCGTTTAGTTCTTTAAAGCAGGGTGGTAGGTACACTATTTGCGGAGCTACTACGGGTCTTCGGGCTGAACTTCATCTCGGGCTTTTATTTAGCAAGCAAATAGAAATATACGGTGGTTTTATGGGTACAAACCAAGATATGAAAGAGATCGTGGCCATGCTGAATAAAGGGGTTATAAACCCTGTGATTCATAAGGTTTTTCCACTTGAAGAAGCTAAATTAGCGCACGAAGAGATGGAGAGTACTAACTTTTTTGGAAAATTGTTATTGAAACCGTAGGCTATTCGGGGTTCGATATGCTGGTAGTGTATTCCACTGAATAATGTTTATAGTCACCTTATTTTTGTAAGCGCCTACCGTGAAATAAGTATTGTTGGGCGTACCCACCGTAAGTACCGAAGTAGTTTTGTGCCCATGACTGTAATACTTGGTTGCTTGGTGTTTTCTGATTAGGAAAATACCAGTCACCTAGAGCCCGTCGCACCCAGACATCAATTGGGAAGGCTTCCATTTTCTCCAGTGAAAAAACTAATATGCAGTCGGCTATTTTGGGACCAATGCCAGGGCATTCCATGAGAGTTTGTTTAGCAATTTCATAAGGCATATGTATGAGAGCTTGTAAGTCGAGTCGGTTTTCATTAACCAACGTGGTTGTTTTGTCAACGTAAGGTGCTCTGAATCCGAGACCTAACTCTCTAAGTTTTTGTTCGCCTGCGGCTACTAGTTGTTGTGGTGATGGGAATGAATGCCTGATGTGCTCATCTAGTTGAAGCTGGGTACCATAGGTGTCCGACATATTTTCTATTACTCTATGTATTCTAGGGATGTTCGAATTTGCTGAGCATATGAATGCGATGGTGCATTCCCACGGGTCCTGCCTCAATAGACGTAGGCCAGGATATTTCATAACCATCTCAGAGACCCTCTGGTCTTGAGTTATATGTTGGTAAATGTCATCCAAGTCATCATCAAGCCGGAAATAATCTTTCAATACCTGAATCATGTCCTGCTCTGATGAGGGACTAGAATGCCATTCGATTTTATTGTTGATCTGCCGTATCTTTACGATATTGCCATACAAGACACCTATATACCAACAGCCTGACTTTACCCACCGATGAGATTGCCCGCTCTCGAGTGATGATGCTAGGTCGAATGGTTGGTCGATAGTTAGTTGCATATTAACCTTGTATCCACTCAGAAGATATCTGTCCGACATTATTGAGGTGGCATGGAGTTAACGTGCATGCGGGAATAGACTCGAGGAAAGCTTTACCATAATTCCGGCTAGTTATTCGGCGATCAAGCAATATTATTGATCCTTTGTCACCCTTGCGTCTTATTAGCCTGCCGATACCTTGTCGAAACTTTAGTACTGCTTGAGGAACTGAATATTGGTTGAATGGGTCAGAGTATTGGTCAGAACGAGCTTTGACTATAGGATCGGTCGGAACTTGGAAAGGAAGTCTGGTAAGCACTAGTGATTTTAAAACTCCATCAGGGAAATCAACACCCTCCCAAAAGCTATTTGTGCCTAGTAATACTGATTTAGGGTTCTCAATGAATCTTCTGGTCAATTGTTGTGGTGGGCCGTCTACTCCTTGTGCTAGGAGTTGTACGCCTGAGGCAGATAAGGTTGAACGTATTCTCTGTGCCACACCTCTGAGAGATGAGTAGGAGGTAAACAATCCCATAGTATGACCTTCGAGGCTTATTCCTAGTTCAGTGAATACTTTCGAAAGAGCTGATAGATACCCTTCTGAATTAGGTTGTGGCATATCGTCGGGTATCATTAGACAGGCGGCTTTTGTGTAGTCAAACGGCGAGCCTACCAACAATTCGTCTGTATCTTCAGCCAGGCCTAGTCGAGATTTAATGTAATTGAATGTGCCTTGAGTACTCAAAGTTGCACTAGTTAGAACAGTACAATCTTTTTTATCAAACAACTCTGATTCTAATGTCTTGCCTACATCGAGTGGTGCGCCGTGCATTCCTATCTGGGAGTTATACTGATCTCGGTTCATCCAAGTTATCTGATTCGAATTATCTTCTGAGATTATCCTGTCGAGTTTAATTTGAAGTTTCTCGATCTCATCTTGTATTGCAATTGACTCAACACTCAAAGAGTCAGATTGTCCTGATTCAGCAGAACTTGTACTGTCCAAAAATGTTTGAAGCTTGGCTAATGTTTCTAAAGAATTTGTGAGGTTAATATCGAGGTTTTCCCATGATAACCTTAACTCTGACCACGACTGAGTAGATCTAAGTTGCGGGGTTATTAAGCTGTTAGTTTGGTCGTTATCACGCCCGCGCTGTTGTGTTTCTAAGTACCTTTCGGCTTGAAGCCAAAGATTAGCCCAAAGTTCTCTCAGACGAGGAGCAGTGCTTTCAAGAGTTGTTAATATAGTATCTCCGTTTTGTTTCACACTTGGTGCTATAGATTCTGAGTTCAGGGATATTTTAATATTATTAATCAGTCGTGTTTGCTGGTCTAGAGACTCTTGCAATTGATCGGGAGTTATGTGGAAACCAAATTGATTAGTAGCTTCATCTTCCAGATTGTGGGCTTCGTCGATTATTAAGTGTTGGTATTCAGGTATTAAACTTCCCCCGTGCATTAGGTCTGCTAGCAAAAGAGCATGATTGACCACGATAATGTGTGCCTGTTCTGCTCGTTCTCTTGAACTCTTCAGGAAACAAGTTCCGTTCTCACGGAGCCCTGAACACCAGCCTTTATCGGCCGCAGATATCTTACCCCAGGAACCGGCGTCACGCCCTGCCAAGGTTATCTCAGATCTATCTCCAGATTTTGTGTTCTGTAACCAGACTGCGGTTTTAGCTAGTAAACGGGCTTCGTCTTGAGATAATGTTTCGCCTCGGGCTAAGTAGGCCCATCGTTTCAAACATAGGTAATTATTTTTGCCTTTTAGTAGCGCTGCATGAATACTGTCCTCTTTGATAATGCCTGATGACTCAAGAGCTTTACACACAGAGGGTATGTCCTTTTGAATCAATTGATCCTGCAGATTGATGGTATTGGTGGATATGACAACTCGTTGTCCCTTTGCGGCAGCAAATATTGCAGCAGGTAGCAGATATGCCATAGATTTACCAACTCCCGTACCGCCTTCGACCACTAGGTTTGAGCCTGTATATATCGCCGATGTAACTGATTGAAGCATTTGAATCTGTTCGGGCCGATATTCGAAATTAGAAAATGATTTATAGAATGGGCCGTCTACGTTAAGTAAATTACTAATTTTTGCTTCATTGAAATCATTAATTCTAGTATCTTGTCGACGGCGTTCGGGCTTCCCGATGCGTGTAGATAAGTAATCTAAATTCAACCCGTTTAATCCGAACGCAGAAGTCTGTGTTGATGATAGCTGAGCGTTGGGTAGTGTGTTCAGTAGTGAGTTTAATTCCCACTGACTCTTTTGTGTAAGGTTAAGTATGTAGGACAACAATCCTGGATCTGCGTCAGAGGCATTCTCGATTAATTTCAAGAAAACCGCTCTAGTTGCGTCTGCATCGTCGAGGGCTCTGTGAGGGTTTTCATGGCCCACACGAAGATATTTTGTTAGATATCCCAATGAATATTCAGGTGAATGGGGTAGGAAGACACTCGCTAGATCCCAAGTATCATATGTCTGGTTGATCAATGTCAGACCGTGGGTGTCAAGAAATCTTAGATCGAATTGTATATTATGACCTATGATTGGGTTGTCTGATATGAATGCTTTTAGTTCATCAGAGACCGATGAAAATTGGGGAGCATGGCTCACTTGGCTCGGTGAAATATTAGTAAGCCTCTGGATAAATTCGGGTATTTCTCGGTTTGGATTGACGAATGTTTGTAGTGTGTCGATAACTCCCGACTGGTTGAATTTAACAGCACCTATTTCAATGATAGAGTCCCGTTCAGGATCCAGTCCAGTCATTTCCAGATCAAGGGAGACGAATGTACTGTCTTGTATGCTCTCCTGCTGGATAGACAACTGTCTCATTTAGCACTAACCTTCCCAACCTCATCTTGTTTATTAGATTTATAGCTTTCGAGTAAATCTCGGTTCAGAGCTAATCATCCTTCATATGGTCGTAAATTGCCTTCTCGTAGTCCGACGGATGGATGAAAGTCGCCCATGTGCAGACCTTTTAGGAATTCAGTTTCATTATGAATTTCACTCTGAAACTCTGTGACGAATTTCCCTAGGCCATGCGTTGAATGGGCGTCACTACCTCCCGTAACAGGCATCTTAAGTATGTTCGCGACGGCCATTGCAAATGAGTTTTCATCTTCGGCCGTTCCTCCGTTTGCAACCTCTATAGCATGTGCTAGTTTAAATACAGGATGATCAAGAGCTTCATCAGGGGTTGTAGGCAACGGATCTTGATTCGTGCGATAGAGATAAGGACGTTCTCTCATATGCTTTCCAAGTACACCCCTGAACGGATGTGCGCTTACCACAAATCCACCAACTGCTCTCGCTGCTCTGCAAAGTTCTTCAGCTTTGTGAAACCCCGATTGATACTTATCAATACCAAACGCCAGCATGTGCCCTAAGTCTGTGTCAGCTTCCATGGCTCTGACTAATACAACGTTATGCTTAGCTGCAAAGTTTTCGAATTCGTGTCGGTCCCAAGGACCGCTGTGTTCCGTTAGGCATAGACCTTTCAATCCTAAGCGTTCGGATTCAAGTATTAAATCTTCGGGGGTAAGGCTACTGTCCGCACTCCCTTTGGTTGTGTGTATGTGGAGATCAAATAATTTTGCCATTACCAATGAATTCTAAAGCGGGTTATAAGCGTGGTCAATGTTTCTCAGGTTTGGAATCCTAATAGACGTGACATATTTCTAAACATGTCGGTTATTCAGGACGTAGGTTTACTATTTTGTCTCGAAATTTGATTAGTATCTATTGATAACCCGGCCGTCAACCTATACAATCTGTGTTTGTCGACTCAGCAAATGATCGGAATTTCAAATGGAGGACTGGTGATTGAACGTACTAGGAACTCATCTTCTGCTAGAACTTAAGGATTGCAATCCGCAACTACTTGATGATCTTGATTATATAAGGGAATCGTTAATACAAACTGCAAAAGACATAGGGGCACATGTTGTCGGTGAGTCTTTCCACCAATTTAGCCCACAGGGAGTTACCGGTATCTTATCTATTGCCGAGTCTCATATATCCATTCACACGTGGCCAGAGTATGGCTACGCTGCTGCTGACATATTCACATGCGGATCATCTGATATGCCAAAACGAGCAGCAGATTTATTGATACAACGCTTAGAGTCGAAAGATTCGGCTGTGCGACAGTTAGAACGTGGCTTCACAATACCTGTGGCAGCCCGTTAAGCGTTATATATTATGGATCCCATTACTGGTAACTGGTATATAGAATCTGTTTATCCTGACTTGTCTGTGTTGCTAAAAACAAGACAGGTAATATTTGCAGGTAAGACGAAGTATCAACAGGTCGAAGTGCTTGATTCAGAAGTATATGGGAGAAGCCTAGTTCTTGACGGAAAAACCCAGTCGACTGAACTTGATGAGCATATCTATCATGAGGCCCTTGTACACCCTGCTATGATTAGTCACCCGGATCCGAAGACTGTATTCATAGGAGGTGGCGGAGAAGGAGCCACTCTGCGTGAGGTTCTTCGGCACGAATCTGTTGAAAAAGTTGTCATGCTTGATTTAGATGATCAAGTGGTTGACATATGTAAACAGTATTTGCCGAATCATCATCAGGGCAGTTTTAACGACAGTAGAGTAGAGCTGGTACACGATGATGCCCGTGAATATTTGCAGAACACGGAAAATGTATTCGATGTCATGATAATGGACCTTGTTGATCCATTGGAAGCAGGAACGGCTTATTTATTATATACCGAGGAATACTATCGGATTGCTCGTAAACGGTTGGCCCATAATGGTATGCTCGTTACGCAATCTGGACCTATAGGACTCTTAGCTATACAGGAATGTTTCACCACCATATTCAATACTCTGGACTCAGTATTTGAGAACTCCCAAGCAGCTCAAGTGCATATACCAGCTTTTTATACTTTGTGGGGGTTCACCCTGGCTTCAGATTGTCCGCTATTAGATTCCAACACTCCTGGCGTAATAGATGAAAGGTTATCCGATAGAATTAGAGGACCATTGAAGTTCTATGATGGCATTACTCACATTAACATGTTTACGTTGCCTAAATTTATCAGACAAAGCATTTCTCAAGAGACCCGAATAAATCGAGATCAAGCCCCAGTATTCATGGTTTAGATAGGATTATTTTCATTGGTGTCCGGTTGTCGGTGTACCTGCTAATTTTTACTCTTGTTAGCGTTGTGTAGATCAGGGAAATTTGTTGTGGGAAGTATTTGCCCTGTAGTTTCGTAGGTTTCAATGATCAGCCGTATGTCATCTGGAATAGGTATTTTGCTCATAGTCTTCGTATCCAACCCGACGTAAGTTGTTTCAATAAGGGTGCATCTTTTTTGGTGCCCCTCTTTATATATTTCCACGTCAAGTTGTAAGCTGGTGGTGCCAATGTGGGATATTTTGGCATAAAGTTCGATGACATCATCAACTTTCAGGGGAGCCTCGAATGAAATGTTCGTGTTAACAACGGCGCTGTCAAAGTAACCTGCTGCTGCAATCTTATATATGCTAAATCCGAGATTCCTAAAATATTCTGCTTGAGCTATCTCAAGATATCCTAAGTAAGAACCATTGAATGCTATACCTTGCGCGTCGCATTCCATCCAACGAACCCGGCTTTTATAGGTAAATCTATACTCATCTATAGACATTAGTTATTCCATCACCATTTGCTAACTGTTTTGTTTATAACCTAACTCTGATAAGTAGCGAATATCATTTTCATCTAGGTCGGCCGTTGGTAGTAGGTCCGGCCTGTGTGCCAAGGTCCTTTTGAGTGATTCATGTCTACGCCACTGATCAATCTCGGCGTGATTTCCCGAAAGCAAAATTTCAGGAACTTGGAGTGAACGGTATTCTGCTGGTCGAGTATAGAGAGGATGTTGTAATAACCCGCTGGTTATCGAGTCTTTTTGTACGTTATCTTCCGAGCCAATTACTCCAGATACAAATCTGGAAACAGAGTCAATTATTACCAGTGCGGCTAGTTCTCCTCCGGTTAGGACATAGTCCCCGATACTGATCTCTTCGGTTACCAAGTGATCTCTTACTCTTTCGTCGACTCCGGCGTAGTGGCCACATATCAAAACCAAGTTGTCTAGTTTTGAGAATTTGGTGATTATATCTTGATCTAGATGCTTTCCTTGAGGGGACAGTAGTACGATTGGGGTAGATGCATGGTCCAATATGGGGATTTGTTTAAATACATTATCTGCAGCCTCAAAGATAGGTTCAGGTTTCATAACCATACCTGGACCTCCGCCATATTGGTAATCATCAGCTGTACCATGTGAATCAGATGAATAATCTCTGATGTCTGTGCAAGTTACAGAAACTATACCTTTGTCTATAGCGCGACCTATCATGCTGTGTGGCAACGTGCCATTAAATATTTGCGGGAATAAAGTTAGTACATGAAAATGCATTGCCAAATAATACCCTAACAGCTATTTGCAGATCTGAATATAATGCAGTCGTAGAACATTATAGGTCTCATTGTGTTCTGATTCGGTCCACGAATGCTTTTCCTCCAAGTAAGACTTGCTTTATGCGATCTTTCTCTTGAAGTATCTTAATGTCTGACAGAGGGTCTCCATCGATGATTAATAGATCAGCTAGTTTGCCTGTCTCTACTGTGCCAATTTCGTTCTCCAGTCCTACGCATTCGGCTGCCCATCCTGTGGCTGCTTGTATGGCTTGCATTGGGGAGAGTCCGTGCTTAACCAATAGCTCTAATTCATGGGCATTGTTGGCGTGTATAAATCCTCCAGCATCTGTGCCTGCCACGACTTTTACCCCAGCGTCTAGTGCTTTTTGAACACTCTCCTCGTGAATAAATTCCAGGTCTTTAGCTCTAGCAATCATGTGTGGAGCACTTACTGTAGAGTGGTATTCATATACTTCAAATGTGGGAACAAGAAATATTCCTTTTTCTGCCATGTTTGGAATCAAGTCGGGTTCTTCCGCCAAATAACACCCGTGTTCTATCGAATTGGCCCCTGCTTGAATAGCATTCCTTAATCCTGCTCCGCCTAAAGCGTGGCACATAGTCTTCCTGCCAAGCGCATTTGCTTCTTGAACCAATGCAACTACTTCTTCGTAGCTATACTCGATGTCTTTTGGTCCGTGTCCTGGGCGAGAACTTGCTCCTCCTGTCGTAGCGAATTTAATCACATCAGCTCCGACTCTGACCATTTCGCGGACCTTTGTACGAATATTGTCTACCCCATCTGCTACTCCCGATGGTAGTCGGGGATCGTCATGGGGATGTCCATGACCAGAGCCGCTGACTCGGTCGCATATCCCTCCGGTAGGAGAGATGATATTAACTGAAATTACGAGGCGTGGGCCGGGGTGGATGCCCTGTTCTACAGCCAGTTTAAATCCTGCATCTAGTCCTCCCGCGTCTCTAATGCAAGTGTAACCCGCCGCCAGAGTGTCACTGAGGACGTGTGCAGTACGGATATGTTGCAGTGATATAGGTTCGTTCAGACCCCATCGGTTAGGCAGATCGTATCCCTTTGAAGCAAGATGGTCATGGCAGTCTATAAGACCGGGCATAATAGTTAGTCCAGATGAGTCTATTATTTCTGCGCCTTCTGGTATTTTAACCGTGTTACTTGGGCCTATCTCTACGATTTTCTCGCCGTTTATTATTACAGTAGTGTCCAAAATCATTGGATCACCATTACCTATGATTAAATTCCCGCCTGTTATTGCTATCATAACTA
>JAPNTN010000178.1:0-2576 GCA_027249445.1 Dehalococcoidia bacterium
AACATAGTCGTGCCATGGGAAACTTTACTCATCTCAGTCGCCTTATATGTAGTGATACCACTTGGTGCAGGATATATCACAAGAAGAAAGCTAGATACAGCAGACAACAAACAGCGTATACATACCTTTACATCCAAGATCAAGCCTTTTTCCGTAATGGGCCTCTTAGCGACAGTGATATTGTTATTCGGCTTTCAAGCGCAGACAATAGTGGCGAATCCTTTGGTCATTGTCTTGATAGCCATACCTTTGCTCGTCCAAAGCTATGGTATTTTTATCATCTCCTACAGCGCTTCATATATCTGGAGAGTTCCATTTTCAACAGCCGCTCCAGCAGCATTGATAGGAACTTCAAACTTTTTCGAACTAGCTGTTGCAGTTGCTATTAGTTTGTTTGGACTGAACTCGGGAGCAGCTTTAGCTACCGTAGTAGGTGTACTGGTAGAAGTGCCTGTTATGCTTTCGCTTGTAGTAGTAGCCAATCGCACGAAGCGATGGTTCCCTGAGTAACTAAATACGAGTGTACCCTATTCCAATATGGGATATTCCTCCAAATATCCCATTTCTAACAACGATACTCGTGGATGACGTAGTTCCAGTTCTTGGCGAATAGGCGTAACATCTGTCGGACTGGTCACGGGAGGACACCAGTCATCATGATGACATAATACAATTTTCTCTGGTCTCAATAATTCTACTTCCCTGGATACAAACTGCGCCAAGGACCCCTGTATTGGCTCACCATCGATATTTCCTCTACCAGACGCAGCCAATATTCCAACATCGGGCCTTAGGTCCCTCAATATTCCTGTCCAATGACCAGATGTATCTTTCCAAAGAATGCTGCCCTCAGGTGTCTCAATCAGATACGCGTATGCCCCTCCTTCAGCCCGAGGGGATTGGGTACAAGAATTTCTATGGTTCATCACATCTGTCATACCGGGGTCGGTAGATGATGATCTTCGGCTCGCTCGTTCCTGCAAACGTAATAACCGGTCATGATACATGACACCCTGATCTCCAAAACAAGCCTCGTCTACAGCTCCTGATTTGCTCCAGATACACGAATGTTGACTCGGAAAAACCTTTACTGAGACTGAATCGGACAGTTTGATTGTTTCTCCGCCAGAAACAGCCAATAATTGGCTAGGAGCAACTTCTTCAAGCTCCATCAACCTAACGGTTTCATGAGAGCCAATAATATGTGCTCCGGTATTCTGGGCAATGGTTTCGGCTCCCCATAGGTGATCAAAATGGGAATGGCCCACCAAAACGTAGTCAGCTTTTGTAATATCTTCAACCTTCAGACCGACACTAGGAGCAGATGGAACTCTATTAATATAGGCATCCAAGAAAATGACCATATCATCTACTATTAACCGGAAAGTCGATACTCCCAACCAATCTAATGTCACTGCCATAACATATACCTCGCATTTGTATATCTAATGACTCCTATTGTCTCCCGTATTATACTCACGGACAGCCTGTGATAAATAGATATGGACCACCATGACACAAAAAAATACCCGAGAAACGTTAACTACTACAGCCATAGAGGATTGGTACAGAAATACCATCTGGGGGCAGCGTCTGGAAGACGATGATAATCTATTCGAAGTGATGAGCCTGCAGGTATTTCAGGCAGGACTAACCTGGAAAATGATATTGCTCCGAAGAGACGGATTCCGAAAAGCATTCCATAATTGGAACATAAAAAAAGTATCTGTTATGAATGAAGACGATATAGCCATACTTGTGGAAAATCGCGAGATTATACGCAATAAATCTAAAATCAGCGCCGTAATAGAAAATGCCCGAGTAATACGTAACATCCAATCTAACCATGGAAGTTTTTCCAAATGGTTTTATGAGGTGACACCGAGTAATGAATGCCCCGTGTTACAAAGAGAGCTCGGACATCATTTCAAGTTCATGGGACCTGAGATTTCTAGAATGTGGCTAATGGCATCAGGCCGTATTACACAAGAAGAGGGCGAAAAATATCGTCCGGTAAAGAATAATACGTGAGATAGATTTTACAAGCGCTTTTTTAAGCCCCATCTTTAGGGGGGTCTATATCGTATCTCCCTCCCCGAAGCCACGCTTGGTCTGTATATCCCAAGTCCTCATCTGTCACTTCAGCAACCTTAACATCTTTAGAAGTCGATGCCGAAATACTGTCTCCATAATCAGTAGATGCTTGATCTGAAAACAATCTGCCGCAGTGAATACAAGATTCAGAATGCGGCTCTAATATCTCCTTATCGCAATAAGAACAATGTTCAGATTCTGTGGGCATAAACCGCTCCCGAGTGGAATGTGTAGGACGAATTCTCATAATCCTTCAAAGTGCCCAAACTAAATAAACATTCCAATCTAAAAAATTCGTGTAATAATTATATATATATATCACCTTAATAAACAGGTAAAATAACCAAAGGACACAGGTCATATGATCGGGAGAAGATTATGGCAATAAGTCAGAAAATGCAGGATGCCCTAAACAATCACACTAATCAAGAGTTTTATTCGTCATACCTATATTTGTCGATGGCTTCATATTGTGAATACAT
>JAPNTN010000179.1:0-9894 GCA_027249445.1 Dehalococcoidia bacterium
GAACGTACACATATGCTATTAGCAATGGACATAGGGAATACCGTCGTGACAATGGGAGTCTTCGATGATTCCAAATTGGTGACTACTCTTAGAGTAGCGACTGATACCAGAAGGCTTGCCGACGAATACGGAGTCATGGTAACAAATGCTCTTATACTAAAGGGCGTTACTCCTTCGGATATTGATTCGATCTGCATGTGTAGTGTAGTCCCTCCACTAACAGTCGTTTTTACCGAAGTATGTAACACTTTATTTGACGTATCGCCTCTGATTGTATCAGCAGGAGTCCGTACGGGATTACCAATTTTATACGATAATCCACGAGATGTAGGCGCTGATAGAATAGCTGACGCTGTTGCTGCAATTGATCTTTACGGTGCCCCACTTATAGTCGTTGATTTGGGTACAGCCACTGTTTTCGACGCAATATCAAAGAACAAAGAATACCTAGGCGGCGCTATCGCACCAGGTATAAACTTGGCCGCTGACTCGCTATTCTTTAATACGTCCCAGCTCCGCCGCGTAGAGTTAATCGCTCCGGACTCAGCTATAGGAAGAAGTACTACAACAGCATTACAATCGGGATTAGTACTAGGTTATACTGGGTTAGTAACGACTATGGTAGAACGATTTAAATCTGAGGTAGGACAAGATGCCCAAGTTATAGGAACAGGCGGACTGATAAATGTTGTCTCACAGCACACCTCAATATTTGACGAGATAAATAGAGACTTAACTCTGTTGGGTCTGAAAACTATCTACAATCTCAATAAATCACCAGTTAAATCAGTGAATAACCATGAGCGGACCACTAGTAAATAAACATATAGTACTTGGGGTAACTGGCAGCATAGCAAGCTACAAGGCTATTGATCTGGCCAGTAAACTTACTCAAGCAGGGGCACTAGTAGACACTATATTAACCTACGGCGCTACACAATTCGTTACACCGCTAGCATTCAGAAGTATTACGCACAGGGACGTGATTACAGACCTCTATGATTTAGATTCTGAGTTTAGCAATGAACACGTTGCACTAGCTCGCAGGGCCGATATAGTAACTATAGTTCCCGCAACCGTAAATTGTATCGCAAAGTTAGCATGGGGAATGGCCGATGATCCACTAACTACTACTGTAGTAGCCACCGAAGCCCCTCTACTCATCGCGCCAGCTATGGATGGCAATATGTACAGTCATCCAGCGACGCAAGACAATCTGCAAATTCTTGAGCGACGAGGAGTAGTAATCGTTGGACCTGACCAGGGTTATCTCGCGTCTGGTCTATCAGGTAAAGGCCGTCTCGTAGACCCTACCCAGCTTGTGGGGCATATTGCAGCAGCTTTGGGGAAAAAGGGAGACCTATCTGGTAAGAAGATCGTGATAAGTGCTGGGGGAACCCAAGAACCTATAGACCCTGTAAGAGTAATAACGAACAACTCTTCAGGCAAGATGGGTTACGCTATTGCCGAGGCCGCTAGGGACCGCGGAGCAGAAGTGATATTGATCACTGCTCCAACTACACTATCGGACCCACCTTCTATAACAGTGAAGAACGTCACAACAGCCGCTGAGATGTGCAGTCTAGTCCTGTCAGAAGTGACTGATAGTGACGCCCTAATAATGTCTGCAGCGGTAGCTGACTATAGGCCCAAAACGTCTGCAGAGCAAAAGATTAAAAAATCTGACTCCGGACTGACAATAGATCTAACCAAAACCGAAGATATATTGGAAAAAGCGACAGGAAATTTTGTAAAAGTGGGGTTCTCAGCCGAGAGTGAAAATCTTGTCAGCAACGCTACTGAAAAGATTAGCAGGAAATCGTTAGATCTAATAGTCGCAAATGATATAACTGACCCGGATAGCGGTTTTGGGAAAGATACCAATAAAGTTGTCATTATAGATGACCAACTACAAGCGGAACATCTTCCTATACTCACCAAATATGATGTCGGCAATGAAATCCTAACTAGAGTCTTAAAAGTTCTTGCAACTCGTTAGCTAAGAAGTACGACTATATATCTTCCCAAGACTACTATTCGTTTGGATCTACTCCCAGAGAGACTCTGCCAATAAATTCTATGGCCTGCATTGTGGCAAAAGGCTGCATAAGCGGCCCAGCTCTAACGTCTCTGTACAATCTGGACAGAACATTACTATCTAAAAACCCCGAACCACCAGACATAGTTATACACCGATCAACTATGTGATTGGCAGTTTCATTAACAAATTTTTTAGTGCAGGCAGCATTCTTAACAGCTACAAACGGATTCAAAACCGGTTCATTCCCTGCATTGCCAGAGCTATTGTTGGCTATATAGAACTGGTCAAAAGCTATTGCGCCTCGCGTTAACATAGCCCTAGCAGCAGCCATACCAATCTCATTCTCTGCAGCCAAAGACTGAACTAAGGGTTGCCGCTGTCTATCTCTAGATATAATAGATTCCACTACAATGGTATGGGCTGTCTCTGCTATACCCAAAAATACTGAAGATAGGCCTAAAGTAGCCCCTCCAGAGGTAGCCAGAAACCCTGCATTGAACTTCCCATACTCCCCTATATCATCGAATTCATTATCACTTACAAAATAATCTGAGAATATGACATCATGGCTACCGGATCCACGCATACCCATACCGTCCCAATTATCTAAAATTTCTACCCCTTGTCGGTCGACGGGGACAATAGCAGAACCCATCCTATCTTCCCCATCTTCATTCTTATACCTAGCTCTCACAGCTAGATAATCTGCTGACGGAGACCCTGTCGCGAACGTCTTGGACCCATTTAAAATCCAACCGCCTTCAACTTTCTCCGCTAGACTTCTAGAGGTCCTTATATCAGCTCCCGGTTCGGAATTGGCCACCGATATGATTGCCTCTCCAGAACCTATCTGTCGTAACATGTCTTCGCAACGGATTTGTCTGCGTTTGTCCCCGTTAGAAATAGATCTTTGTAAAAGTCTGGATATATTCAACGTCCTAAACAGGTGCATGTTGAATGCTAAAGACGTCGAACCATCTCCTCTACCTAACCTATTCATAGCAACCATACAGTCGTGGGCAGACGTTACACCGAGACCACCGTATTCTACTGGAATAGCCGAGGCCGCAAATCCACTTTTTCTTATGCTATCTATATTTTCATGGACAAAGGTCTTATCTTTATCATGTGTGGAAGAACGGGTGAAAAAGTCCGACGCATGCATTTCCGCGAGATCGACCATTTTTTTCCCTGCATCGGTATTCGGTTCCATTTGGAAATCCATACTATCGTTCTCCTATAATTATTACCCCGTTATAGCTTCCTTAAATCTACGTATGGCTTCTATATGCTCATCTGGACCTTGTAACCCAGACTTCATGGTGTTCACCGACAAGTGAGTTGCCCCGGCCTCATCCCAGGCGGCTGCGAGTCTATTCCATTCGTCCTCATTACCGGAACCATAGTTAATACGGCCTTCTATCCCAACTGAATCCGGAGCCCTTCCTGCGGATTTGACTAGTTCTTTCATCTGTCCGATTTTCTCTTGTCCTTCAGAATCTGGTTGGAACTGTGGAAACCATCCATCTCCTAACCTAGCTAACCTACGAACTACCTGTGGGGCGCCACCACCAAACCATAAAGGTATTGGCCTCTGAACTGGAGGAGGATTTATACCCGCATGACTAACTTTATGGTATCTACCCTCATAATTGACTACATCCTGAGTCCAAAACATACGTAACAATTCTATTTGCTCTGAAGAACGTTGGCCCCTATTACCAAAGTCTTCACCCAGGGCTTCATATTCAACATCATTCCATCCAATTCCGATCCCCAAGCGCAGTCTTCCACGTGTCAAAACATCTACTGCCGCTGCCTGTTTAGCCACCAAAGCAGTCTGTCGTTGTGGCAATATCAATATACCCGTAGTCATTTGTATCTTCTCTGTAACTCCTGCCAAATATCCGAACAATACAAATGGTTCATGGAACATATCCGTATGCTGATATGGGCGATCCCATTGATCTCTCTTACTCGCATCGGCTCCTAATATGTGATCAAACACCAACAAATGCTGGTATCCCATTTCTTCCGCAGCCTGAGCAAAGTCTCTGACTGCCACAGGGTCTGAACCGATTTCAGTTTGGGGAAAAATAGCTCCAGTCTGCATATCACTCCTCCAATAATTACATATACTTTACTTGGCAACCATGTTTCCGACAGTATCTTGTCTGGGGGCTTCTCAGTCAACCGTCAAGACTCTACAATATATTCAATATATCGGTCTAAATTGTCATATAAAAAATTACAACTACAAATGTGGTAGCAAGGCCATTAGAGGGAGCTAGAACAATATGAGAACTAATACAACTAAGAAAAGTTTAAGTGAAGGGAAAGTAGTATTCGGCGCCATTATATCTAGGTATTCACCAGACCAAGTAGAATTATTCGGCGCCATAGGTTTCGATTTTGTGATGATCGATTGCGAACACGGACCCATGAACCTAGACCAAGTTGAGCACATGGTCAGGGCAGCAGAATCATTCAACATCACTCCTATTGCACGCATACCAAACCACGAAGACTCGACAATACTTAGGTACCTCGACAGAGGCTTGCAAGGAATAATAGTTCCACATATTAATACCCCTGAGGATGCTTCAGATGTAGCTCGAGCGGCAAGGTATTACCCAGAAGGAAATAGAGGGATGGCAGGTGGTGGGAGAGCTCATGATTACGGTATCGGAACGAATCCCGTTGAATCCACCCAATGGGTTAATTCACAATTACTGGTAATACCTATGGTTGAGGAAGTAGAAGCCGTTTCAAACCTTGACCAAATCCTAGACATCAAAGGACCTGATGTATATCACGTAGCAGCTTCAGATCTAGGACAAAGTATGGGCAATCCAGGAAGAGATGAAGTAAGAAAAGTAATGGCAAGCGTTATACCGAGGATTCGAGCGGCCGGATTAAACGTTGGGGTAGGCGGTAACGCACCATCTGATGCGGCAGGAGTTGCAGAATTCATCAAATTAGGAGCAAATTTTGTAACCGTATCCGCAACAGGTTTACTACGTCTAGGAGCAGAGGATTTCCAGAAAAGGGTGGCATCAGAATTAAACAAGTAATTTTGTCATGGTGCCTCGTGGTCTATCCGGTAAGGGTCAACGAATCTAACATTCCAAGTATCTTCGTAAGATGGATTGGTAAAATCCATCCTCCGACGACGGGTTGTCGGTTTATCGTCGTTGGTACTGACAATCTCAAGGTCTTTGTGTGAGTCGTCCTCGGCAAACGTTGACTGAGCAATCATAGCATTGACCCTGTGTAACACCAATTCAGACTGGTTTGTTTTTATCCTAGATAATATATCAACATCTTCTTGCGACATCGGAAAATCAAGATTATCAATACTGAGATCTAAGATAAAACATAACTTCTTAACATTCGCTAACCTTGGTTGATTAATACCGCGTTCCCAGGCTGATACTTGATTAATAGTCACTTTCATAATGTCTGCAAGTTGAAACTGGGTCAGCCCTTTACTAACTCGTGCTTCTCGTATCGTAGGCATCGCATCTCTCAAACGCTTGTATATTGATCATTTTCACGTTGTTTATAATCGCTAAACACCAATATATCAAGCAGAACTTTGACAGTGCAGCCTAAAACTCTTTTTCTGGTATACCTTTACTAACATTTTGGTATAATACCGGGCCAGAACACACCAGCATTATTAAATATACAAGAGGTGAAGTCATGAAATATGACGTTATAGTAGTCGGAGGAGGAGCAGCAGGCTCAGTTCTAGCCAGCAGATTGGCGGAAGATCCCGACACTTCCGTATTATTACTAGAAGCAGGTACAGACTACCCTGAATTTGATGCGCTACCAGACGAAGTGAAGTATGGTCATACCAGATATGCCGAGTCACCAGAATCAGATCACAATTGGGCTCTACGTGGCACAATAACCGAAGAACAAGGCGAAATCCATGTGGCTCAAGGAAAAGTAATTGGTGGCGGATCGTCCATTAATGGACAAGCCATGCAGAGAGGACTTCCAGAAGATTTCGAGTCATGGGCATCATTAGGTAATGAAGAATGGTCTTACACAAAAGTCCTACCATTCTTTAGGAAAATGGAAAATGATTCAGACATTAGGGATGATTTTCACGGTACCGACGGACCTATGCCGGTAAGACGTCGCCAATCAGGAGCCTTACCAGACATACAAAAGGCATTCCACACTGCTTTAACCGGTGCAGGCTACCCTAGTGTAGAAGACACTAACGGGGCGAACCCTTCCGGTATCGGAGTTTCCCCCACAAATAATCTCGACGGAGTTAGGGTGAGCACTGCTCTAGCATATCTAAACCCAATGAGGCATTGTCTCAACCTCACGGTGCGAGGACAAGTCCACGTTAGAAAAATACTATTCGATGGTAAGAAAGCTATTGGTGTGGAAGCAGAGAGTGGGGGTGAAATATTCACAGTCGGAGCGGGACGTGTAGTCCTAAGTTCAGGAGCAATCAGGTCTCCGCAGCTGCTCATGTTATCGGGAATAGGTCCCAAAGAACAATTAGAGCAATTTGGCATCCCACAAATACAAGAGTCTCCAGGGGTTGGGCAGAATCTTATGAATCATCTAAGTGCCCAGATCACTTTTAAAGTCAAGGACGGAATTGTTTTAGAAACCGGTGAGGACGCAGCCCACTTTGGGCTGCACTATACCTCTACTGGTTCAGAACAGAAGAACGACATGGTACTTCGAACTACAACGGTTATTGATGAAAGGGAAGAGCGTGTAGCTGGTGTAAGAACCAAATACTTGACGGGAGATGTTCCCGCAGACAGGGCCGCACGAATATCATGTACTCTAGGACTCCCTGATGGAACAGGGCACGTAAGATTAGCGTCTGACGAGGCTAGTGTTCAGCCATCATTCAATTATTGTTATCTGCAACATCCTAACGATATCCGCCGAGTACGTGAGGGCATAAGATTTGGAGTCAAAGTCCTAGAATCAGACGCGTACGAAAACGTGTTAGATCACCGTATACAACCAACTGACGAAATCTTAAACGACGACGACGCATTGGATTTATGGATCAGGCAGACTGTCGGCACAGCAAGACACGTATCAGGAACCTGCAAAATGGGTCCTGATTCCGATCCGATGGCTGTAGTAGATCAATATTGCCGAGTCAAAGGTGTAGAAGAGTTGTTCATAGCAGACGCTTCGGTAATACCCCGTATACCGCGTTCAGGGGGCATTCATCCCACCGTAATAATGATTGGTGAACGTGTAGTAGAGTGGATAGCCCCTAAATAAGTCTCCACTGTAGACATCTAAAGCCTCCTGATGAATCAGGAGGCTTTTACTTATCACCCAAAAGATAGATACCAGGATTAAATTATGACAATTTACGATCAGGGTACTTTTATAGGAAGAGTATGGAACCACAACGTGTGTGGCCCAAGCATAGTTACTATCAGAGATAACATGATTTGGGATATCACTTCCAAAGACATACCCACAATGACCAAATTGTTGGAACTTGACCACCCTAAACATTACGCAACCACATTTAACGGAGAAATACTAGCTAGTTTATCGGATATAGAAAACACAATTAGAAATCCTGAAGAAAAGCAGAACGGTCTAAACATCTCCCTACTTCCTCCATGCGATCTTCAGGCAATTAAGGCATGCGGAGTTACTTTCGCAAATTCAATGGTAGAACGAGTGATAGAAGAGCGGGCTGCTGGTGATCCTAAAAAAGCCGATGCCATCCGCATTAATATTGGCGAGCTAATTGGCAATAACCTAAAAAATATCATTCCTGGATCTTCGCAAGCTCAAGAAATTAAGGAAATACTAATCAATGAAGGTATATGGTCCCAATATCTAGAAGTGGGCATAGGAGTTGACGCAGAGGTTTTTACCAAATGCCCTGTCCTGTCCTCTGTCGGACATGGATCTGATATCGGTATACTTCCGACGTCCACATGGAACAATCCAGAACCCGAAATCGTACTAGCCGTGAATAGTCGCGGAGCTATAGCGGGCGCTACACTGGGAAATGACGTAAACCTAAGAGATATTGAAGGCAGATCTGCACTCCTTTTAGGAAAATCTAAAGATAATAATGCATCGTGCTCTATTGGACCATTCATACGTTTATTTGATGATGAATTTGGCATCCAACAAGTTCATTCTGCGGAGCTAACATTAAAGGTTCAAGGCACAGATGGATATATTCTGCATGGAACAAGCTCCATGCGAGAAATCAGCCGCTCTCCAAGGGACTTGGTACGGCAGACATGTGGTGATAACCACCAATATCCAGATGGATTCATGCTATTTTTGGGAACATTATTTGCCCCTACTGAAGACAGAGATATACCTGGTGAAGGGTTCACGCATAAACTAGGAGATAGAGTGACAATCTCAGAACCTCTACTAGGAGAACTTACAAACACCGTAAAGTTTTCAACAGACTGTCCCAAATGGGAGTTTGGCATTTCATCCTTAATGGAAAATTTGGCTTATCGGAAACTATTATAGAAATGACTTCCTTAGGACAGATTTCTTACCATATCATTCAAGCCATTCCTTAACTGTACTTGGCAATCTACCCATCCTAATTCCTAACTTTGATAAAGACCTTTCGAAGAACCATGCCAGACCAGAATGTATATCATCGTTAAACAATTCAAGCCATCTAGGTTCTAAATGACCTGGTCCAAAATACGCACCTAGAATAGACCCTGATGTAGCGCCAAAACTATCCGTGTCCGCACCCTGACTGACTTGAATACATATTCCATGACCGACATTTTCAGCAAAACGAAAAGTATTAATAAGCATTCCTATTTCTTGATATATACGACAATGTCCATATTCCCCAAATTTATTATTGATCTTGGCATAAGCTTCTTCCCAGTCACCTGACTCCCTAACGTCTTTCAAAGAAGCAGATACACGTTCATAGAAACGACTCCTACGGGGAATGAATCTTAAAGCGGTTTCAATTATGTCCATACGATCATGCATAACTTGTGCACATGCAATAACCGCCGCAATAAACATAGTCCCATAAATGCCAGTCCCTTTATGCGTAAAGCTAGCGTCTTTCCATGCCAAACTTGCTGCCATTTCCGGATTTCCTGGACAAGCGTATCCATACGCATCCGCTCGGATGGCAGCGCCACAAAGTTCCGCTCCAGGGTTCATAATGTCATTGAAAACATTTAAGAAGCTTTCTGATTCATCTGGAACCAAGACACCACTCAATCCTACACCACCCTTATCAGCAAAATAATCTCTGTGCTGAATATCAAAGGACTCTGCTCCAGACTGCAGCAACAGCGTTCTCTCAGGCCCAAAAGTGGTACTGATAGGCAAATGATGCAGCCATAGTTCCTTCATATTCGCATGAGTAAAATCAGGGCCAAATCTTTCAAGAATAAGCATACCCATAATCGTATAGTTAATATCATCATCGGGAGCTACATAGCGGATGTATTCTCTAGCCGTCTCAGGAAATGATCGGTGGACACGTGGTAGGACACTTTCAATTTGTTTGGATACATACTGATTCAAAGGCCATTCGCCAATTTGCTGTAGCGCTTTTCTAATCTCGTGACCTGTAAATCGTGCCTCTAGTGGCTTACCTAAAATACATCCACAGATTGAACCAAGAAACGCCGCCTCTACCCTTCTTGTACTATCGTCCAAATTAACATCTGCTATTTGTCCTACCGGTCTATTGGGGGATGCTTCTGCCCAAATACCGTCAAGATCATTAGGTTCCACGTATTTCCAATCTGATCTTACTGATAAGGAAGCTAGGCCTTCCGCGAATTCAATTAGTCTGTCATAACTATCAGGGAGAGAATCTA